>DASWMK010000202.1 GCA_036399815.1 Acidimicrobiales bacterium | reverse complement strand
TCAGGGCCGAGCACCTCCTCCAACCGCTGGTGCAACCGGTACCTCGACGCCTCGGTGACCGCCACCGCCCCGCACCTCCGTCCACACGACCGACCGATGAGGGGCTCCCACGAGCCACCGAGCGACCCCGTTGAAGGGCGAAGTGATGCTACCCCAGACGAGCAGCAACGGATGACCAGCCCAGCTCCGGCGAGCGCGGGCTACCGGTCCTCGGGAGTCGTCAGGTCGTAGCGGTAGACGTTGGTGTCGCGCTGGTGGAAGCCGATGCGGCGGTAGAGGCGGTTGGCGGCCTCGCGGCTGGGGCGGCTCGTGAGGTCGACGGTCTTCGCCCCTGCCTCCCTCGCCCGCTCCAGGGCGGCCCGGTTGAGCGCCTCGCCGACCCCTTGCCCGCGGGCCGACTCGTCGACCACGACGTCCTCGATCCAGGCCCGCATGGCCGTCGGGATGCGGAACAGGGCGAGGGTCAGCGACCCGAGGATGGTGCCGTCGTCGTCCTCGGCGACGAACAGCACCGTCGCCGGCGAGCGGACGATCTCGTCGAGCTCGGCCTCCGTCGGGGGCGGGTTGGAGCGGGACAGCTGGGGCACCAGCCGGTCCATCGCCGCGACCAGCGCCGGCGTCACCTCCGTCGCCTCGCGCACCCTCATGCCGGCGGCACCGGCTGGGGCGGCGGCGGGCCGACGTAGCGGGCGTTCGGCCGGAAGATGCGGTTGTCGGCGGCCTGCTCGAGGATGTTGGCGCACCAGCCGATCACCCGGCTGGTGGCGAACGTCGGCGTGAACAGCTCCCTCGGCAGGCCGCACCGGGACATCACGACGCCGGCGTAGAACTCGACGTTGGCGTACAGCTGGCGGCCGGGCTTGAGCTCGGCCAGCACGTCGACGACGGTCCGCTCGACCTGCACGGCGAAGTCGGCGAGGTCGCCGCCGAGGCGCTGGGCGACGCCGCGCAGCATGACCGAGCGGGGGTCGTCGGTCTTGTACACCCGGTGCCCGAACCCCATGATGCGGTCGCCCCGCTCGACGGCGTTGCGGACCCAGGCGTCGGCGTTGGCCGGCTCGCCGATGGCGTCGAGCATGTCGAGCGCCCGGCTCGGCGCGCCGCCGTGCAGCGGGCCCGACAGCGCGGACACCGCCCCGACGACGGCGGCCCCGAGGTCGGCGCCGGTCGACGCGATCACGCGCGCCGCGAACGTCGACGCGTTGAACCCGTGGTCGACGGTGGAGATCAGGTACTGCTCGAGCGCCCTCGCCTCCTCGGCCGGCGGCACCTCGCCGGTGAGCATGTAGAGGTAGTTCGCCGCGTAGCCGAGCTCGGGGTGGGGCTCGATCGGCTCCTGGCCCCGCTGGAGCCGGTACAGGGCCATCACCAGCGTGGGGACGACGGCGCACGTGCGCAGGGCGTCGCGCCGCAGGGTGGCGGCGTCGACGTCGAGCCAGGCCCGCATGCCGGCGCCGTAGGCGAACAGCGACAGCGCCGTGCGCAGGGCGTCGAGCGGGACGAACGGGTCGGCCGCCCTGGCGATGGCGGGGAGCAGCTCGGCGACGGCCGGCGGGACGGCCCGCAGCGGGCGGACCTCGTCGAGGAACCGGGCCCGCTCGTCCGCCGTGGGCAGCTCGCCCTCGAACATCAGGTGCCAGACGTCCTCGAGCGACCGCTGCTCCGCCAGCTCCACGGCCGAGTACTGGCGGTAGTGGTAGAAGCCCTCCTGGCCCCGCACGTCGCCCACCGACGTCTCGGCGACGACCACGCCGGCGAGGCCCTTCGGCGCCTCGAAGGCGCCGGGCGAGGTCACCGGCCGGATGCTGGCGATCCGCAGCAGGTCCCTGATGGAGACCACGCCGACGGCCCGCCCGTCCTCGCACACCGGGATGTGGCGGTAGCCCTTCTCGGCCAGCCGGTCGAAGGCGGCGTCGGCCGGCTCGCCGGGGCCGACCGTGTCCGGATCGGGGGTCATCCAGTCGCCCACGACCGTCGTCCCCGGGTCGGTGCCGGCGGCGGCGACCCGGAGCAGGTCCCGCTCGGTGAGGATCCCGGTGACGGCCTCGCCGTCGACCACGATCACCGAGCCGACCGTCCGCTCGGCCATCCGGGCGGCCGCGGCGGCGACCGTGTCGGACGGCGTGGCGGTGACGACGGGCGCGCTCATCAGCTCGCCGACGGTCTGCACGCGGCGGAGCTTACGGCCGGGCGTAGGGGGCGAGGCGCGGCTCGGTCGGCGTGATGCCCGGGTCGGGCGGCGGGTTGCCGTCGAGCAGCTCGCGCAGCCCGATCGGCGCCAGCGCCACCGGGTCGGCGCCGTCGAACACCGTGCGGAGGCAGTCCGACGGGGCGAAGAACCGGGACGGGACGGCGCCGCCGGGGTGGGTGAGCGCGTCGATCACCGCGTCGTGCACGACGGCGTCGGCCACGAGGCCGAGGTGCTCGACCGGGCGGCCGGGGCACAGCGACTGCACGGAGAGGTTGGTCCCGCCGTCGAGCCTGGCGGAGCGCTGGGGCTGCACGAGCTCGTCGAACTGCGTCGAGACCGAGGTGAAGGAGACGGCGCCTGGCGTCTCGTCGCCGTCGTTCAGGGCCCGCAGGAACCTCGAGCCGTGCTGCATCTGGAGGCACGACCCGGTGCAGCCGGCGACGCCCACGACGTCGGCGGCGGCCGCCCCGTGGTTGGGCGTGCCGAGCATGACGAGGTCGTCGACGGCGGCCCGCACGTCCGGCCACCACTTCACCGCCCACCGGGGCTCCAGCCCGCCCTGGGAGTGGCCGACGACGTCGACCGGGCGCCCGGTGACGGCGGCGACGACCCGCACCGCGTGCACCACGTACTCGGCCGACACCTGGATGTCGCCGAGCGTGCGGTTCGGCATCGTCACCGTGCACGTGTCGAAGCCGGCGGCCGGCAGCGCGCGCCCGTAGTTCCAGCCCCAGTTCTCCTCGGGCGTCGCCCCCGTGCCGTGCACGAGCAGGACCGGCTCGTGGGCGCGGGCGGCGTCGGCCCAGGTGCACGAGAGCGCGGCGTCGAGCACGTCCTCCGGGGTCCGCAGCGGCGGGCCCGACGACGCGGCCGCCGGACCGGCCGGACCGGCGGCGACGAGCGCGGCCGCCGTGACCGCCACCACACCAGCCAGGCGCCAGCAACTGTTCACGCGGCCGTCATACCCCGGTCGGGCACAGGACACGGCCGCTCCCTACCGTCGCCCCCCATGGCGCTCGACGGACTCCTCCGGCGGCTCGGCCGGCTCGGCCCGGCCGGCGCCACGGCGAACGCGGTCGACGCCGTCGCCCACGCCCGGCGCGTGGAGCGGGTGGTCGACGACCTCGCCGGGCGGCTCCCGGTGCCCCCGTATGCTCCGCCCGATGGAGCCCAGGGTGCGCGACGTGAGCCGCCGGCTGCGTGACGTCGCCGAGCCGCTCGCCGCCAACGTCTACTTCGCGGCGGAGGCGCAGGACGCGTACGCCGAGCTCGGCGTCACGTCCTACGGCGCCGGCTACTTCTGCTCCCGCTCGGCGTGCATGGGCCAGCTGCCCGGTGAGGTCGTGGCCGCCACGTTCGGCGTGTTCGACCCGGCGCTCGTCACCCGCTCGGTGCGCAAGGGCTGGTCGATCACCGACGCGCCCTCGATGCTCGAGGCCCGCCGGCGGGGCGCCACCGCCGCGCTCCGGCGGATCCTCGGCGACGAGCCGGCCGGCGCGGCGTGGGCCACCGGGGCGCTGCGCTCCGCCATGGAGGCGGCCCCGCTGGCCGGGCGGCCGATCTTCTCCGGCCTGCGCAGCCTGCCGTGGCCGGGCGACCCGCTCGGCGACCTGTGGCGGGCCGCCGACCTCGTCCGCGAGCACCGGGGCGACGGGCACGTCGCCGCCTGGGTGGCGGCCGGTGTCGACGCCGTCGAGATCACCCTGCTCACCGAGCGCTGGTGGGGCCTGCCGCCCGGCAGCTTCGCCCCGACGCGGGGGTGGAAGGCGGACGCCATCGAGGCGGGCACGGCCCGGCTGGTCGAGCGGGGCCTCGCCGAGGGCGACGGGCTCTCCGCCGACGGCCGGGCGCTGCGCGACGCCATCGAGGAGGCCACCGACCGGGCCGAGGCCGAGGTGGTCACCGCGCTGGGCGACGACGCCGACCGGGTGATCGACGCGCTCGGCCCGCTGGCCAGGGCCGTCCTCGACTCGGGCGGCTACCCGGCCCCGCAGCCGTCGACGGTCCCCCGCTGAGGGGGAACCGTCGTTCGCGGCCCGCCCCCCGGTAGGGTCGTGCCATGGAGCACCTCCGCTGGTCGTCCAGACCGGAGCTCCACCAGCCCGTGGTGGTGGCGGCCTTCGAAGGCTGGAACGACGCCGGCGACGCGGCGAGCACAGCGGTCGCCTGGCTGCGCGACCGGTGGCAGGCGCGGCGCTTCGCCTCGATCGACCCGGAGGACTTCTTCGACTTCACCTCCACCCGGCCCCACGTCGAGCTGGTGGACGGCGTCACCAGGGAGATCCGGTGGCCGGCCAACGAGTTCTCGGCGGCGAGGGTGGACGACCGCCTCGACGTCGTGCTGCTCGCCGGCACCGAGCCCCAGCTGCGGTGGCGGACGTTCTGCGAGCAGGTGACCGACCTCGCCCGCACCTACGACGCCCGCATGGTCGTCACGCTCGGCGCGCTGCTGGCCGAGGTGGCCCACTCCCGGCCGGTGTCGGTGGTGTGCACGTCGTCGGACCGCGAGCTGATGCGCCGGCTCGGCGTGTCGGCGTCGACCTACGAGGGGCCGACCGGCATCGTCGGCGTGCTCCACGACGCCTGCCGCAGGGCCGGCCTCCTGTCCGCGTCGCTGTGGGCGGCGGTACCGGCCTACGTGCCCGGCGCGCCGTCGCCGAAGGCCGCGCTGGCGCTCGTCGAGCGCACCGCCCAGCTGCTCGACGTGGGCGTGACGACCACCGACCTCGAGATCGCCTCGGCCGCCTACGAGCGCCAGGTGAGCGAGGTGGTGGCCGGCGACGAGGACATGGCGGGGTACGTGGCCCGGCTCGAGGCGAGGGACGACGAGGAGGACGGGGACGTCAGCCCCGGCTCGCTCGTCGAGGAGGTCGAGCGCTTCCTCCGCAACAGCTCGGAGGACTGAGGCTCAGGCCTCGTCGAGGTCGATCCACTTCCCGACCGCCGGGACGCGGTGGGTGCGGAGCACGGGCAGCAGGTCGTCCACCCGCAGGACGTCGGCCACCAGGCCGAGGCTGTCCTCGCGCAGGAAGGCGGCGTCGGCCATCGAGCGCAGCAGCGCGTGGAGGGGGCGCCAGTAGCCGGCGACGTCGAGGGTGGCCACCGGCTTGTCGGAGATCCCGAGCTGGGCCCACGTCGCCACCTCGACCAGCTCCTCGACCGTGCCGATGCCGCCGGGGAGGGCGACGAAGGCGTCCGACCGGTCGAACATGACCTGCTTGCGCTCGTGCATCGAGCGCACCTCGACCAGCTCGGTCAGCCCCGGGTGGGCGACCTCCCGCCGGAACAGGCCCCGCGGGATCACCCCGACCACCTCGCCGCCGGCGGCCAGCGCGGCGTCGGCCACCGTGCCCATCAGGCCGACGGCGCCGCCGCCGTAGACGAGCCGGATGCCCGCGCCGGCGAGGAGCGCGCCCACCTGCCCGGCGACGGCGGCGAAGGCGGGGTCGGCGCCCGGCGACGAGCCGCAGTAGACGCAGACCGACCGCAGGTCGCGCCCGGCGCTCACGCGGCCGGCGCGTGGCGGGGCCAGGGCCTGGCCTCCTCCAGCACGCGGGCGAGGCGCAGCACGACCTCGTCGGCGTGACGGCGGACCATCACCTGGAGGCCGACCGGCAGCCCGTCGGCGGTCAGGCCGGCGGGCACCGAGACGGCCGGGTTCCAGCACAGGTTGGCGAGCATGGTGAACGGCGTCGCCATGGCCCCGCTCGGGACGGCGCGGCCGCCGATCTCGGTCGGCGGCGGGCCCTCCGCGGCGAAGGCCGGCACCGCCGTGGTCGGGGTGAGCAGCACGTCGACGTCGTCGAACACGGCGCCGACCTCCTCCTCCAGCCGCCACCGGCGCCGGGCCACCCTGGCCAGCCGGGGCACCTCCATGTGCTCGGTCTGCTCCAGCGAGCGGCGGACCCACAGGGTGACGTCGTCGGCCATGGCCGGCCACTGGCCGTCCTCGACGTCGAGCCACAGGTCGAGCGCGCCGGCCGACAGCCACAGCCGCACCGGGTCGGTGAGCACGACGGGGCGGTCGACGGCGACCAGCCCGGCGGCGTCGACGAGGGCCGCGGCCGCCGCCGCGGCGACGGCCTCGACCTCGGGGTCGACGACGGCGAAGCCGAGGTCGGGCGACCAGGCGGCCCGCAGGCCGGCGACGTCGAGGGACTCGGCGGCCTCCTCGTAGCGCACGGCCGGCGGCGGCAGCGACGTGCGGTCCCGGTCGTCGGGGCCGGCGGTGACGTCGAGGTGGCGGGCCGCGTCGCGCACGGTCGTCGCCATCACGCCGTACACCGAGGTCTGCGACGCGTTGACGCGCGGGTGGGGGATGCGCCCGAAGCTCGGCTTCATGCCGACCAGCCCGCTGAACGCGGCCGGGATCCTCGTCGACCCGCCGCCGTCGCTGGCCGTGGCCATCGGCACGAGGCCGGCCGAGACCGCGGCCGCCGACCCGCCGCTCGACCCGCCCGGCGTGCGGGCCGGGTCCCACGGGTTGCGGGTCACGCCGAAGACCTTGGTCTTCGTGAAGTTGAGCGTGCCGAACTCGGGCGCCGCCGTCTTGCCGATCGGCACGGCACCGGCGGCCCGGAGGCGGGCGACGTGCACCGAGTCCAGCCCCACCGGGCCGCGGTCGGCGTAGAGCAGCGACCCGCGGGTGGTGGGCATGCCGGCGCAGTCCTCCAGGTCCTTCACCCCGAACGGCACGCCGGCGAACGGGCCGGGGTCCTGGCCCCGGCGGACGGCGGCGTCCACGCCCCGGGCGGCGGCGATCGCCAGGTCGGCGTCGACGTGGACGAACGCGTTCAGCCGGGGGTTGCCGGCCTCGACGGCGGCCAGCGCGGCCTCGACGGCGTCGACCGCGGAGCGCTCGCCGCGACGCACGGCGTCGGCCAGGTCGGTGGCCGACGGCGCCCGCCCCGTCACCGGTTGACGGCCTCGGCCAGCTCGGTGAACGCCTTCTCGACGCCCTCGCCGAGCACGGCGAGGTCGGGGAGCAGGTCGCGGTCGCCGGTCAGCCCGAAGGACAGCTGCCCGTCGTAGGAGACGATGCCGATGGTGAGGCCCTGCCCGTCCACGATCGGGACGTAGGGGAAGGCCTCGAGCATGCGGGCCCCGGCGCAGTAGAGCGGGAACTGGGGGCCGGGCACGTTCGTGATCGTGAGGTTCACCGCCCGCGACCGCACGGTGAGGCGCGACGCCATCGACACGAGGGTGGGCGGCGCGTAGTCGAGCATCGAGATGATCGTCTGGGCCCCGAGGGCCTGGCCGGACTCGCGGGCCGACCGGATGCTGGCATGCACGCCGCGCAGGCGCTCGGCCGGGTCGGGCTCGCCCACCGGCAGGTCGGCGACCATCATCGACACCCGGTTGCCCAGCGTGCCCCGCTCCGCCTCGCTGCGCACCGACACGGGGACCATGGCCCGCAGCACGAGGCCGTCGACGGGGACCTCGCGGCTCTGGAGGTAGGTGCGCAGCGCCCCGGCGCAGGCGGCGACGACCACGTCGTTGACCGTGATCCGCTCGCCCTCGACGGCCAGGCCGGCGGCCCGGTCCTTCAGCGAGCGCACGCCGTCGAAGGGGACCCTGGCCATCTCGAAGCGCCGGTGGGGCGTGATCGGCTCGTTCCACGGGGCCCTCGGCGCCGGCGCCGCCGTGGCCGTGGTGAGCGCCCGGCCGACGGCGGCGGCCCGGTCGGCCAGCTGCTTCGGCCCCCGCAGCGCGGCGCGCAGGGAGCGGGCCGCCTCGACCGGGTCGGTCACCCGCTCGACCACGCTCTCGACCAGCAGCTGGGCCGACGACGGCGGCGGCTCGGGGTCCCACGGCTCGGCCTCGATCACGGGCGGGGTCGGCTCCAGGTCGAGGAGCACGGTGGCGACGTCGACCCCGGAGATCCCGTCGACCAGGCAGTGGTGGGTCTTCTGGATGATCGCCACCCGGTCGCCGGCCACCCCCTCCACGAACCACAGCTCCCAGAGCGGGCGGCGGCGGTCGAGCTTCTGGGCCTGCACCCGGCCCATCAGCGCCTTCAGCTGCTCCTCGCTGCCCGGCCGGGGCAGGGCGGTGAGCCGCACGTGGTAGGCGAGGTCGAAGCCGTCGTCGTCCACCCACACCGGCCGGCCCTGGTCGAAGGGCACGGTCATCAGGCGCTTGCGGAAGCGGGGGACGAGGTGGAGGCGGCCGGCGATCAGCGCCCTCGCCTCGTCCAGCCGGAAGCGGCCCGACTCGTCGAAGAACGGCGCCCCGTCGAACATGGCCAGCGAGCCGACGTGCATCGGCTGGTGGTCGTCCTCGATGTGGAGGAACATCGCGTCCTGCGCGCTCAGGCGCTCGTAGCTCACGCCCGGGATCGTACGCGGGTCAGGGCGCGAGCCCGTAGGGCGCGAGCGTCGCCTCGGCGTCCGGGAACACGAGGCGGAGGGCGTCGAACAGGTCCGACGGGCGGGCGATGCCGTAGGCCCGGTCGGCCACGTAGTGGCGCAGGGCGCAGTCGACGAGGTCGTCGTCGCCGAGCTCGTGCAGGGCGAGGGCCGACTGCACGTAGACGCCGCGGTAGTAGCTGTCGAGGTGGCCCTCCCAGAACGTCATCGGGTCGCCGGCGTGGCCGGTCGCGTCCTCCGGGACGGGCTGGGGCAGGCCGTCGATCGGCGGCACGTCGACCCTCGTCTGGGCCCAGGTGGCCAGGCCCTCGTCGAGCCACGGGTCCCGGCCCTGGTCGTTGCCGACGAGGCCGTAGAACCACTGGTGGCCGACCTCGTGGGCCACGTGGTCGACGGTCTCGGGCCCGTGGAAGATCGTCGCCGGGTACTCGATGCCGCCGGGCAGGCCGGCGGTGACGGCGATCGACAGGTCGGGCCACGGGTAGGGCGCGTAGCGGGCGCCGAAGTCCTCCAGGGCCTCGACGGCGGCGGCCGCGTACGCCTCCGGGTCGTCCGCCAGGCCGTCGGCGACCCCGACGGTGACCGTCACCGGGTCGGGCGCGGCGGCCGTCGCCGTCGCCGTCGTGAACCGGCCGACGGACAGGCCGACGTCGCGCACCGCCTCCGCCGTCCACGTGCCGCCGTCGCCGGCCCGGCCGGTGCCGAGCACCGAGTAGCCGGCCGGCACCTCGACCTGCAGCTCGAAGTCGGCGCTCGGCGCCGTCGACGCCTCCGCGTACCCGGCCGTCGGCGGGTCGGTGGCCCAGCCCACCCCCGGCTCCCAGGCGAGCAGGGGCAGGAAGGAGCCGAGGCGCAGGCTGTCGCCGTCCTTCGAGACGCGGTCGGTGGTCGGGCCGGGCACGGTGAGGTTCCAGGGGAGGCCGACCTCGACCGGCTGGCCGGCGGCCAGCTCGCCGGGGAGCCGCACGACGAGCGTGGTCGGGTCGGGCCGCTCGGAGGCCAGCGCGCCGAGGTCGGGCGAGGTCACCGGCCCGACGTCGAGGACGACCCCGGCGCCGGCCGGCCGGGGCCCGTTCGGCCACAGCCGGAACACGAGCCGGTCGGTCGGCAGGTCGGGGGTGAAGCGGGCCCGCAGGGTGCCGCCGATGGTCCCGGCCTCGGGGTCGACGGTGGCCTCGACGGCGTAGGACGGGCGCTGCTGGTCGGGCACGGCGGGGGGCGGCACGGCCGGGCAGCCGTCCTCGTCCACCGTCGTGCCCGTCGACGCCGGGTCCGAGCCGGCCGAGGACGAGCCGGTGGTGGCCGCCGACGACGAGGGCCCCGCGGCGCGGTCGCCGTCGCCCCCGCCCGACGAGCAGGCGGCGGCCAGCAGCGCGGCGACGGCGACGGCGGCCAGCGCGGCGGGCGGCCGCACTACCCCGTGTACACCAGCCGCCGCACCTCGCCGCCGTTGGCGTAGGTCGTGTAGTACATCGACCGGCCGGTGCCCGGGCCGAACAGCAGGGTGGTCGGGCCGTCGGCCAGGACCCCGAGCTCGGTGGCCCCGCCGCCGGACAGGTCGAGGGCGAACAGGCGGTTGCAGCCGAAGTCGGCGAACAGGTAGTCGCCGTCGTACTGGGACGGCCAGGCGCCGGCCGGCACGAACGCCCCGCCGGTGATCGAGTGGCAGCCGGTCGCGTGCGAGTAGTCCCACACCGGGTTGGTGAGGCCGGCCGGGGGCGGGCCGCAGTTGGTGAACGACCCGGTGACGCAGTGGCCCTCGCGGATGTTCCACCCGTAGTCGGCGCCGGGCTGGGCCTCGTCGATCTCCTCCCACGCGCTGCCGCCCACGTCGTTGACGAAGAACCGGGTGGAGCGGCTGTCGGTGTCGAAGCCCATGCGGAACGGGTTGCGCAGGCCGGTGGCGAAGATCTCCTGGCACACGGTGCCGGGGGTGGTCCGCCCGGTCACGTTGCAGCGGGCCGTGCCGGGGCCGGTGAACGGGTTGCTCGCCGGGATGCCGCCCCTGCGGGTGATGCGCAGCACCTTGCCGACCAGCGTGTGGCGGTCGCGGGCGGCGTTGTTGGCGTCCTGGCAGCCGCTGTCGCCGGCGTAGTCGCACCCGCCGTCGCCGATCGTCACGTACAGGTTCCCGTCCCGACCGACCTTGACGTCGCCGGCGTTGTGGTTGCCGCCGTACGACGGCATGCCGTCGATGAGCACCCGCTCGCTCGCCGGGTCGACGACGTCGTCGTTGCCGAGCGTGAACCGGGAGACCCGGTTGACGGGGTGGCGGGGGTCGTTGAACGGGCACGCGTCGCCGGCGCCGTACGTGTAGAAGACGTAGATCCAGTGGTTGGACGCGAACGCCGGGTCCACGGCGATGCCGAGCAGGCCCCGCTCCGACTGGTCGCAGGTCTTCGCCGTGATGTCGAGCGCCGGCTGGGACACGAGCGTGCCGTTCCTGATGACGCGGATGCGGCCGGGCTGGGTGGTGACGAGGAGGCGCCCGTCGGGCGTGAAGGCGAGGGCCGTCGGCTCGGGCACGGCGCTCACGAGCCGGTCGGCGAACCCGGGCGGGAACGCCGTCGCCGCGCCCGAGACAGGGGCCGGCGCGCCGGCCACGACCAGCATCGACGCCACGAGCGCGACCGCCGCCACCACTGCCGCTCGACGACCCATCCCCCACCTCCCGGCTCGACGGCTGAGGCCGGCATCTTCCCACGGTCGGCGGCAGGTACGGTCACGGCCCGTGCCCGACCTCGTGCCGACCTGCGTCTGGCGGGCCACGCCGGCCCTGGTCGTGGCCCTGGACGACCGGTTCGGCGAGCCGGTCGACGCCTACGTGAACGGCGCGCAGACGTGGCTGCGCGACGACGGCCCCGGCGGCATCACGATCGAGTGGCGGCTCCACCCGGTCGCCGGGTACCGCCGGCCGCCGGGGACGACGACCGAGGAGGTGTTCCCGGCGACGGCGCTCGCTCTGGCCACCGGCGGCGAGCCGCCGGCCCCGCTCGACCGGCTGTGGGACGGGCTCGAGGCGTTCCCCGCCTACGACGACGAGGTGGAGCCGGCCCCACTGGCGGCGGCGCTCGCCGAGGCCGTCGGCACCCCGCCCGACGCCACCGGCCTCGTCGACCACCAGGCCATCGGCGACGCCTGGGAGGCGGCCGGCGGCCGGCTGTCGATCGTCGACGCCCTCCTCGCCCAGCTGTCCGGGGGCGACGGCTAGTCCCGCCGCCAGGCCGGCGAGCGGGGGCTGTCGAACAGCACGTCGAGGGGCTGGCCCCGGATGGCGGCGAACGCGTGGGGGCCCCACCGCTCCGCCCCGGCGAGCGGCGACGGGAGCCGGTCCTCGGCGAACCAGCCGACGTCGGCCGTCTCGAGCGGGTGGGCGGCCAGCTCGCCGCCGAGGGCCCGGCAGTGGAACACGAGCGAGTACAGCGGGATGCTGGTGAACCCGAGGCGGAGGCCGTCGAGCACGGCGATCAGGCGGACCGGCTCGCAGTCGATCCCGGTCTCCTCCCGCACCTCCTTCACCGCCACCTCGGACGGCGAGTAGCCGACGTCCGCCCACCCCGTCGGGTACAGCCACACGCCGGAGTCGGCCCGCTGCACGAGCAGGATCTCGCCCTGGTCGTTGCCGACGACGGCGCCCACCGCCACCTTGGGGGTCACGTAGCCGGCCACCCCCCGGCCCACGCCCTTCATCCACTCGGCCACCAGGTGGCCGGCGTCGAACGGGGAGCCGGCCGCGACCCGGATGTCGGCCGCGACGGCCAGCACCTCCTCGAAGCGCTCCCGCTCGTAGAGGCTCTCGGTGAACCCCAGGCCCGTCCTCGCGATGCCGGCCAGCGCCTCGCTCCACCGCAGCAGGTCGCCGGTGGTCGGGCCCGGTCGCTCTCCTGGCACGCGGCGGAGGCTACCGGCGGTCGGCGTCCACGGCGGCGGCGGCCGAGCGGGCGGCGACCAGCACCGGGTCCCACACCGGGGCGAACGGCGGCGCGTAGGACAGGTCGAGGTCGACCAGGTCGTGCACGGTCATGCGGCCCGACAGGGCGGTCGCGAGCACGTCGATGCGCTTGGCCGCCCCCTCCTCGCCGACGATCTGGCCGCCGAGGAGCCGGCCCGTCTCCCGCTCGGCCACCAGCTTGACGGTGATCGGCGCCGCGCCGGGGAAGTAGCCGGCCCGCGTGGTGCTCTCGATCCGGGACGTGACGAACCGGAACCCGTCGACGGCCGCCTCACGCTCGGTGAGCCCCGTGCGGGCGACCTCGGTGCTGCACACCTTGGTGACGGCGGTGCCGACCACCCCGGGGAACGTGGCGTAGCCGCCGCCGATGTTGACCCCCGCCACCCGCCCCTGCTTGTTGGCCACCGTCCCGAGGGCGATGTGGAGGTTGCGCTGGGAGACGAGGTGGAACGACTCGGCGCAGTCGCCGGCGGCCCACACCCCGTCGGCCGACGCCTGCTGGCGGCGGTTGACGACGATGGCGCCCCGCACGCCGGTGGCCAGCCCGGCGTCGGCGGCGAGCTCGGAGTTGGGCCGCACGCCGAGGCCGAGGACGACGAGGTCGGCGTCGAAGCGGCCGTCCGCGGTCAGCACGGCGCCCGGCTCGAAGGCGATCACCGGGGTGCCGAGGTGGAGGTCGATGCCGTGCTTGCGGACGGCCGCGGCGACCAGGTCGGCCATGTCCTCGTCGAGGGTGCGCATCACCTGGCGCTCGCCCTCGACGACCGTGACCTCGGCGCCCCGCTCGACGAACGCCTCGGCCATCTCGAGCCCGATGTAGCCGGCGCCGACCACGACGACCCGCTCGCACCGGGACCGCCTGGCCGCCTCGAGCAGCCGCTCGCCGTCCTCCAGGGTCTGCACGCCGTGGATGGTCGGGAGGTCGATGCCGGGCAGGGCGGGCCGGATGGGCCGGGCGCCGGTGCCCACCATGAGCTGGTCGAAGCCGATCGTGATCGTGCGGTCGCGGGCGAGGTCGCGCACCTCGACGGTCCTCGCGTCGAGGTCGATGCCGACGGCCTCGTGGCGGAGGCGGACGTCGATGCGGAACCGGTCGCGGAACTCCTGGGGCGTGCGGGCGACGAGCGACTCGACGTCGTCGACGGCGCCGCTCACCAGGTACGGGATCCCGCAGGCCGAGTAGCTGGTGCGGCCGCCCTTCTCCAGGGCGACGATCTGGAGGTCGGGGCGCAGGCGGCGGGCCTGGGACGCCGCCGACATCCCGGCCGCGTCGCCCCCGATGACCACGAGCCGCTCGCCCATGGGCCGGGAGGCTACCGGGGGGCCTGTGGGAACATGGGGGCGATGGCCGTGCGCGAGGACTGCCGCCACTACGCCAGCCGGACGATGCCGGCCGGCGACCTGGTGCAGCGGTGCCGGCTGGGCGTCAACGAGGAGGCGCCGTTCGCCTGCCCCGCGGACTGCCTCTTCTTCGAGCCCCGCCACCTGTCCGACGCCGGCTGGGAGCGTGGCGACCGCTGACCCCCCGCCCGTCCGGGCGGTCCTGCTCGACTTCTACGGCACGCTCGGCGAGTCCGACTGGGTGGAGCACTGGTTCCACCAGGTCGTCGCCGAGCGGGGCTACGAGCTCGACCGCGACGCCGACCGGCGCTGGGCCATCGAGGCGTGGGACGGGCGGGAGCACGGCGAGCACTCGGCCGACGAGGCCGCCTACAACCGCTGGGAGCGGGAGCGCTGGCGGGAGGTGCTCGTGGCGTCGGACGTGGCCGAGGCCGACCTGGTCGCCCTGCTCGCCGACGTCGACGAGCGCCGGCGCCGGTTCCGCATGCGGGTCTACGACGAGGTGCCGGGCGTGCTGGCCGAGCTGCGGGCGAGGGGGCTGCGCCTCGGCATCTGCTCGAACTGGGACTGGGACCTCGACCGCCACCTCGAGGACGCCGGCATCGCCCACCTGGTCGACGCCCGGGTGTCGTCGGCCTGGGTGGGGTGCCGCAAGCCCCACCCCCGCATCTACCGGGCCGCCCTGGAGGCGCTCGGGGCGACCGCGGCCGAGACGGTGTTCGTGGGCGACAACTGGGCCTCCGACGTCCAGGGGCCGCTCGCCCACGGCATGCGGGCCGTGCACGTGTGGCGCCACGAGCGGGCGCCGTCCTGGGTCATGGAGCCGCCCCCGGCCGGCGACGTCCCGAGGATCGACGACCTCACGGGCCTGCTGGACCTGCTCCCGGCTCCCCGCCGAGGAGCCCAGGGAGGCGGCGGAAGAACTCGCTCCTCGCCATGACCTCGCCGACGCCGGCGGCCCTGGCGGCGTCGAGCGTGGCCCGGTCGACGTGGGAGCCGAACCCGATCGTCCTCGCCCCGGCGGCGGCCGCGGCGGCCAGGCCCTCGACGGCGCCGGGCCGGCTCAGGTCGGCCACCACGACGTCGCCCGGCCCCGTGCCGTCGGCCAGCGCGCCGCCGTCGCGGGCCCAGCGGGCGCCGGGCGCGGCGGCCCGCACCTTCGACCGGTCCATCAGGTCGGGGACGTAGGCGACGACCGTCACCGCTTGCCCTCCGCCCGCCGCCGGGCCAGGACGACCCACGCCTTCGCCGCGCCCCACGTCATCCCGAGGTCGTGGAGCGCGGGGTCGAGGTCGGCCCACGTGGCCGGGGACAGGTCGTACACGTCGTCGGGGAAGGAGCGCTCGGCGAACTCGTCGCGCACCACGGGCGGCACGCCGGCCCGGCGCAGCACCTCGGTCGGGTAGCGCACGGCGCCGCGGATCACCGCCAGCGGCCCGGTCGGCTGGGCGTCGACGTCGGTGGCGAGCAGGCGGCGCACGGCCCCGCCCACGTCGTCCCTCGCCCGCCGGCCGGCCTCGGCCGCCTCCTCCAGCACGGCGGGGTCGCCGTCCCGGCCGGCGGCGGCCAGCAGGCGGCGGACCGACCGGCCGACCCAGGCGGGCAGGGCGGCGTCGACGGCGTCGGCGAGGGCGGCCGCGTGCGCGGCGAGCGCGGCCTCCTCCTCGTCTCCCATCGGCCCGATGTTGGCATCCTGGCGGGATGGAGCCGCAGCGGGTCGAGCCCGGGCCCGGTCAGGAGTCGGTGTGGGACTACCCCCGCCCGCCCCGCTTGGAGCCGGTCGCCGCCCACCTCGTCGTCGTGCTGGCCGACACGGTCGTGGCCGAGACCCGGCGCGGCGCCCGCGTGCTGGAGACGAGCCAGCCGCCCGCCTACTACTTCCCGCCCGAGGACGTCCGCACCGACCTGCTCGTGGCGTCCACCGCCCGCACGTTCTGCGAGTGGAAGGGCCAGGCGACCTACGCCACCCTCGTGGTCGGCGAGCGGCGGTCGCCCGACGCGGCCTGGTGCTACCCGGCGCCGACGCCGCCCTTCGCCGCCATCCGGGGCTGGTGGTCCTTCTACCCGCAACGGGTCGACGCCTGCCTCGTCGACGGCGAGCAGGCGGCGTCCAACGAGGGCGCGTACTACGGCGGCTGGGTGACGAGCCGGGTCGTCGGACCGTTCAAGGGCGGGCCGGGCACCGCGCACTGGTAGCGCGGCGCCCGGCCCCTCCCGCTACTCGATGGGCGGCCGGACGGGCAGGCCGGGCCGCTCGATCGGGGCCCGCACGAGGTTGCCCCACTCGGTCCACGACCCGTCGTAGTTGCGCACCCGCGGGTACCCGAGCAGGTGGGTGAGCACGAACCAGGTGTGGCTGGAGCGCTCGCCGATCCGGCAGTAGGCGATCACGTCGTCGTCCCGGGACAGCCCCTGCTCGACCGTGTAGATGGCGGCCAGCTCGTCGGCCGTCTTGAACGTGCCGTCCTCGTTGGCCGCCCGCTTCCACGGCACGCTGCGGGCGCCGGGGATGTGGCCGCCGCGGAGGGCGCCCTCCTGCGGGTAGTCGGGCATGTGCAGCTTCTCGCCCGAGTACTCCTCGGGGGACCGGACGTCGACCAGCGGGGCCTTGGCCCGCACGTGGTCCTCGACGTGCATGCGGTAGGCGCGGATGCCGGTGTCGTCGCGGGGCACGACCGGGTAGTCGGTGGCCTTCACCGTCGGCGTCTCGGTGGTGAGGGGCCGGCCCTCGGCGATCCACTTGGCCCGGCCGCCGTCGACCAGGCGGGTGTCCGGGTGGTCGAACAGCGAGAACACCCAGAGCGCGTAGGCGGCCCACCAGTTGAAGTTGTCGCCGTAGAACACGACCGTCGTGCTGCGGCTGATGCCCTTGGCCCGCATGAGCGCGGCGAAGCCCTCGCCGTCCACATAGTCCCGCGTCACGGGGTCGTTCAGGTCGGTGTGCCAGTCGATCTTCACGGCGCCGGGGATGTGGCCGGTGTCGTAGAGCAGGACGTCCTCGTCGGACTCGACGACCACGACGTGGGGGTCCTGGAGGTGCTCGGCCAGCCACTCGGTGCTCACCAGGCGCTCGGGGTGGGCGTAGGCCTGGAACTTCGGGTTGTGGTCGACCTCGACGGCGGGTGCGGTCGGCTCGGCGGTGGTCATCGATGCCCTCCGGCTCGGCGGTTGAATTCCTGAGTTACTCGGTCACAATATCGGGGTGCCGACGCCCGCCAAGCTCGAACGCATCGTGACCCTCTTCGGCGGGGCGCCGAAGGACCTGCGCCTCCAGGCCCTCCTCGAGTACGCGAGGAAGGTCCCGCCCCTGCCGCCCGACCTCGCCGCCCACAAGGAGGCCATGGAGCGGGTGCCGGAGTGCCAGACGGCCTTCTTCCTCTGCGCGCAGGTCGACGGCGAGGACCGGGTCCACCTGCACTTCGACTGCCCGCCCGAGGCGCCCACCACGCGAGGCTTCGCCGGGATCCTGGCCGAGGGCCTCGACGGGGCGACCCGGGACGAGGTGCTCGGCGTGCCCGACGACTTCTACGACCGGATGGGGCTCGGGGAGGTCATCTCGCACCAGCGGCTGCGGGGCATGGGGGCGATCCTCGCCCGGCTGAAGCGCCAGGTGCGGGAGGCGCGGCCGGCCGCCTAGGGCGACGGCGGCTTTCGACAGTCGACGCTTGTTTTTCTCGGCCGTCGGCGCGACAGTGCCGCCATGGCGCTCGTCCCCGTCACGACCGTCGACCGGCTGCCCGTCGGCGGCATCCGCATGCTGAGGGCCGCCGGGCGGCGCCTGGCCCTGGTCCGCACCGCCGACGGCGTGTTCGCGCTGGACAACGCCTGCCCGCACGAGGGGTACGCGCTCACCCAGGGCGAGGTGAAGGGCGGCGAGCTCACCTGCGCCTGGCACAACTGGAAGTTCCGCCTCGCCGACGGGCGCTGCGTGCTCGGCGAGGAGGACGTGCGCAGCTACCCGGTGACGATCGCCGGCGGCGAGGTGCTGGTGGACGTCACCGACCCCGACCCGGCCGAGCTGCGCCCGAAGCTGCTCGCCAGCCTGCGCTCGGCCATCGACAACGGCTACGTGGGGCAGACGGCCCGCGACGTCGTCCGCCTGCTGCGGGCCGAGGCCGACCCCGGCGAGCTCGTGTGGGAGGCGGTGGCGTGGGGCGCCCCGAGGGCCGAGTTCGGCTGGGGCCACGCGCTCGCCTCGGCCACCGACTGCCTCGCCATCCTCGCCCGCTACGACGGCGACGCGCGCGCCCTGCCGATCGTCCAGGCCATCGCCGGGGTGGCCGAGGTCGAGCGGCGCCGGCCCCTACGCCCGGCGCCCGAACCGGCCCGGACGCTGCCGGCCGACCCGGCGAGCGAGTTCCGCCGCCTCGTGGAGGACGAGCGGGGCGACGAGGCCGAGGCGCTGCTGCGGGGCGGCATCGAGGCGGGGGCCGGGGCCGGCGAGCTGCGCCGCTGGCTGCTCGGCGCGGTGAGCGACCACCACCTCGGCTTCGGCCACGCCGCCATCTACACGCAGAAGGCGTTCGCACTGCTCGACGCGCTGGGCGAGGACCGGGCGGCCACCGTGCTGCCCCACCTCGTGCCGGCCGTGGTCGTGGCCACGAGGGAGGACAAGCTCCCGCCGATGCGCCCGTTCCTGCGGGCCCTGGCCGGCGCCGACCTGGGCGCGCTGGCCGAGGCGCCGCCGGCCGACGAGTGGGGGGACGACGGGCGCCTGCGGGGCGCCCTGCTCGGCCGGGACAAGGCCGCGCCGGCCGTCGAGGCGCTCCGGGCGCTGCGGGAGGGCGCCGGGGTGGAGCGGCTGCTCGACACCGTCGTGCTCGCCGCTTCCGAGCGGCTGCTGCGCTACGACCCGTCCGTCGACTTCGACCCGGCGACGGACTTCGGCTGGCTCGACATCACCCACTCGCTCACCTACGCCGACGCCGCCCGGTGGGCGTGGCGGGCCGAGCCCGGCCCCGACACGCTCCGCCTGGCGCTCTACACCGTCTTCCACGTGCACGACTCGGGGCGCTCCGAGTGGCGCCGCGGCGCGCCGGTCGAGACGCCCGAGGTCGAGCCGGCGACCGGCGACCTCCGGGCCGAGGTCGAGGCCGGCCGGCCCGACGCGGCGGTGGCGGTCGCCATGGGCACGCCGGTCGACGAGGCGGCGGCCGCGCTGGAGCGGGCGTCGCTCGCCGACCGGGCCGGGTCGTTCATCATCACCGCCCACCTGATCAAGACGGCGCACGCGGCGGCGAGGGAGGCGGCCCTCACCGGCTCGCCGCTCCCCGTGGCCGGGACGGCCCGGTTCATGGCCAGCCCCCGCCTCGAGCGCTTCGTGTCGTCGAGCACGTGGCGGGCCATCGACTTCCTCTCCGGCCGCGGCCCCGCCGACCTCGACGGCGAGGCCGGCTGAGGCGAGCGGTCAGCCGACCCGCTCGGACAGGTCGCCGATGGCCTGGACGAGCGCGGGCGGGAGGTCGTCGACGTCGCAGGCGAGGAGCACGGCGCCATCCACGATCTCGGCCGCCGGGTCGCAGGGCAGCAGGTCGGTGCTGGGCAGCGGGATCGAGACGGCCGGCAGGGGCTCGACGGCGAGCACGAGGGCCCGGTCCCGGATGGCCACCTGCGCCGTGATGGACACCTCGCCCGCCGTCACCGTCGCCTGGCCGGGCGTGAGGACGATCGTCGCCGCCGGCAGCAGCGCCTGGATGGCCGCCTCCTCCACCCTGGCCTCGAGCCGGGCGCCGTCGAGGTCGACCACCTCCACCCGCCGGTCGCCGAACAGCGCGCCCCGGTCGAGCACGAGGCCCGTCACCCTCGCCGTCAGGCGGGCGACCGCCACCCCCTCCTCCCGGACGTCGACCAGCTCGACGTCCATGTCGCCGACCTCGCCGGACAGCAGCAGGCGGGCGACCACCGGGAACGAGCGGAGGGTGACGTCGACCTCGCCGACGGCGTCGAGGTTTGCCTCCGCCTCCCGCTCGGCCTCGGCGTCCACCCACAGCCGCACGCCGACCTCGACGCCGACGAGCACGATGGCGAGGAGCAGCACGAGGACGACGAGCTTGCGCACGCCGGCCGCTCAGCGCCCGAGCGCGGCGTTGAGGTTGCCGGACCGCAGCCCCTCGAGGTCGAGGGTGACGTAGCGGTAGCCGGCGCTCCGGACGGCGGCGACGACCTCGTCGCGTCGGGCGAGGGCGGCCGGCAGGTCGTCGAGGGGCAGCTCGACGCGGGCCGTGTCGCCGAGGTGGCGGACCCGCAGGTCGCGGAAGCCGAGGCGGCGCAGCCCGGCCTCGGCCCGCTCGACCCGGCCGAGCAGGGCGACGGTCACCTCCGTCCCGTACGGGAGGCGGGAGGCGAGGCAGGGGGCGGCGGGCTTGTCCCAGGTGCGCAGCCCGAGTCGCCGGGAGGCCTCGCGCACGTCGGCCTTGGTGAAGCCGGCGTCGACGAGCGGGAAGGCCGCGCCCCGCCCGGCGGCGGCCCGCTGGCCGGGACGGTGGTCGCCGAGGTCGTCGACGTTCACGCCGAGCACGACCGTGCCGCCGCGCTCGGCCGCCATCGGGGCGAGCGCGTCCATCAGCGCGTCCTTGCACCAGAAGCAGCGGTCGCCGTCGTTGCGGCGGTACGCGGCGCGCTCCATCTCGGCCGTCTCGACCTCGGACCAGCGCAGCCCCCACTCGGCGGCCAGCGCCGCGCACCCCCGGCGCTCGTCGCCGGCGAGCGACGGCGACACCGCGGTGACCGCCGGCGCCGCCTCCGGGCCGAGCTCGTCGGCCGCCACCCAGGCGAGGAACGACGAGTCGGCGCCGCCCGAGAAGGCGACGACCACCCGGCCGAGGTCGCGGAGGCCCGACCGCAGCGCGGCGAGGTCACCCATCCACGACCTCGATGCGGATGCGCTTGTTGGCCTTGCCCTTGGACTCCGTCTTCACCACCCTGACCCTGCCCACCTCGCCGGTGGAGCGCACGTGGGTGCCGCCGTCGGCCTGCTTGTCGAGCCCGACGATGTCGACGACCCTGATCTCCTCGACGGTCTCGGGGATCAGGTTGACCTTCGTGCGGATGAGGTCGGGGTCGGCGAGCGCCGCCCCCCGCGGCAGGAACGACACCTCGATCGGGCGGTCGGCCGCGACCTCCTCGTTGACGAGCTCCTCGACCGTCGCGCCGAAGCCCTCGGGCAGCGGGTCGAACTCGAAGTCCATCCTGGCCGACAGCGGCTCCATGTTCCCGCCGGTGACGGCCTTGCCCCACCGGTGCCAGATCACGCCGCAGAGGACGTGGAGCGCGGTGTGGGTGCGCATCAGCGCGTGCCGGCGGTCCCAGTCGACCTCGCCGTGCACCGCGTCGCCGACGGCCGGCACGGCCCCTTCGAGGCGGTGCCAGACGTCCGGGCCGGCGGCGCGGACCTCGACGACGCGCGCCTCGCCGAGCGTCCCCGTGTCGTGCGGCTGGCCCCCGGAGGTGGCGTAGAACGCCGTCCGGTCGAGGGCGACGCGGTCGCCGTCGACGGCCGTCACGGTGGCGTCGAAGGCCCTCAGGTAGGCGTCACGGAGGAACAACCGTTCTGTCGCCATGTTGCGATTCTGCCCCCTACCGGCGCCCCCACATGATCGGCCCTACAATCCGGCGGCACGTATCGGACCAGCGGAGGGAACGAACCTTGATCCAACGGAGTCGCGCATGGCGCCTGCTGGCGCTCCTGTTCGCACTCACCCTCATCGCCGCGGCGTGCGGCGGCGATGACGATGACGACGACGGCACGGCGGCGGGCGACAGCACGAGCACCACGGCCGCCGACGACGAAGGGGGCGAGGACAGCTCCACGAGCAGCAGCACGGAGACGTCGATCGCCCCGAACGAGGGCGACGGCGTCCTGAAGTTCGGGACCCTGCTCCCGGAGACCGGCTCGCTGGCGTTCCTCGGCCCACCCGAGATCGCCGGTGTCAACCTGGCCATCCAGGAGATCAACGACGCGGGCGGCGTGCTGGGCCAGGACGTCGAGCTGGTCGAGGGTGACTCGGGCGACACCTCGACCGACATCGCCAACCAGACCGTGGACCGCGAGCTCGCCGAGGGGGTCGACGCCATCATCGGCGCCGCATCGTCCGGCGTCAGCCTGACGGTCATCGACAAGATCGTGGGCGCCGGGGTGATCCAGTTCTCGCCGGCCAACACGGCGAAGGAGCTGTCGACCTACGAGGACGACGGCCTCTACTTCCGGACCGCCCCGTCCGACATCCTCCAGGGCCAGGTGCTCGGCGAGATCATCGTCGAGGACGGCTTCAGCAACGTCGGCCTGTTCGCCCTGGACGACCCGTACGGCACGGGCCTCCTCGAGGACACCACGGCGTCGATCGAGGCCTCGGGCGGCCAGGTCGTCGAGTCCATCGTCTACGACCCGCAGGCCCAGACCTTCGACTCCGAGGTCGACGACATGGTGCGGGCCAACCCCGACGCCGTCGTCGTCATCGGCTTCGACGAGTCGGCCCGCCTGATCGCCACGATGATCGAGAAGGGCGTCGGCCCGGCCGACGTCCAGGTCTACGGCGTGGACGGCAACATGGGCAACGCCCTGGGCGAGCAGTTCACCGAGCCGGGCGCCCTCGAGGGCATGAAGGGCACCACCCCGCTCACCCAGCTCTCCGACGAGTTCAAGAACCGCCTGCTCGAGGTCGACCCCGAGCTCGTGGACTTCAACTACGCCGGCGAGTCCTACGACGCGGTGATCGTCACGGCCCTGGCGGCGGTGGTCGCCAACACCGATGTCCCGACCGACGTGGCCACCGAGATCAACGGGGTCACCAAGGACGGCGAGAAGTGCACGTCGTTCCAGGAGTGCCTGGACCTGATCAACGGCGGCACGACCGACATCGACTACGACGGCGTCACCGGCCCGCTGACGTTCACCGACGCCGGCGAGCCCGGCGAGGCGAGCTACGGCGTCCTGCAGTTCGGCCCGGAGAACGCCATCGACGACTCCCTCACGGAGTTCCGCACCGCCCAGCTGTAAGCACCACCGAGCACCAGCAAGGGGGCCCGGCCGCGAGGCCGGGCCCCTTTCGCGTCCGGGGCCTACGCCGGGCGGTGCCTCGCATCGAAGCGCGGCGGCAGGCACGGGGCAAAAGGACGCGAGCAGTACAGTCCCGCCGGCGGAAAGAGGGCCGGAACTGGTCAACGGGCTCGGCGTCCGGAGGACAGGTTGCGAAGGGCGAACCCGGAAGAGCTCGACGACGATCAGGTGTTGACGCAGTACGGCACCGCCTCGGACGGGTTCCGATGTCAGCCGCGTTGGTCCAAGGAGGACGCACTCTCGCTGATTCGCGGTCGACTGAGCGGCGAGGAGGCGTCGAGGGTCGTACGTCGAGGACGGCTCCTCGGAGAAGGGCGCGACCTCGCCCGCTACACGAGTGCCGGTACGCTGCGGCGAGCAGGCTTCGAGGTTCTGCACACTCCTACCCGACTCAACCCGGACCACGTATCCGTGAGGTTCAAGGATGACTGGGACGAGGAAGTGTGCGACGCTTTCGATGACGCCTTTTCCTCAGACGGAGACGACCCTCGTGGCTGACGCCATCCTCGTGCAACCAGGCTCGAAGCCATGGCAACCGGGCGACGGCTCGTCCACGAAGCTCGTCGAAGTTCTCCACGAGTACGATGTGCCACTTGTCGGCGTCGTGAGCCAGTGCGGCGTCGACTACGTCTTCTCGTGCCTCGCTGGAGAGGCCGAACCGTTCAGCCTGTGGTGTTACGCCTTGCTCTCGGATGACGACCGCGAGCGCCTCGACGCCGCCTCGACACAGGACGAACTGAACGAGCTCGTCGATGAGCTGATGGAGCCGCCCTGCGTGCTCGCCGCCGCCGGCGAGGGCTACGGCATCATCGCCTCACGCGCCGTGCAGGCACGGGGCGCCGTGGAGCAGTCGATCCAAGAGCTCGTCGGGGCCGTCGGCGAGTGGACGAGCCGTGTGCGGCGTGGCGCCGAGGAGTACGCGAGCAGTCACCTCTGTTCCGCCTGAACGATCACGCACCTGCTGCGAGCGACCGTCGAGCGACTAGCTAGCGGACCTTGGCGAGGGTGCCGAGGTAGAGCTCGATGACCTTCGGGTCGTTGAGGAGCTGGTCGCCCGTGTCGGTGTAGGCGTTGCGGCCCTGGTCGAGGACGTAGCCGCGGTGGCAGATCTGGAGGCAGCGGCGGGCGTTCTGCTCGACCATCACGATCGACACGCCGGCGGCGTTGATCTGGCGGCAGCGGATGAAGACCTCGTCCTGGTACGCGGGCGACAGGCCGGCCGAGGGCTCGTCGAGGAGCAGCACGGACGGGTCCATCATCAGCGCCCGGCCCATGGCGAGCATCTGGCGCTCGCCGCCCGACATCGAGCCGGCCCGCTGCTTGCGCCGGTCCTTCAGCAGGGGGAACAGCTCGGCCACGAACGCGAACCGCTGGTCGAACTGCTTGGGCCGCAGGAACAGGCCCATCTCCAGGTTCTCCTCGACGGTGAGCCGGGGGAACACGTTCTTGTTCTGCGGCACGTAGCCGATGCCCTGCCCGACGAGCTTGTGGGCCGACTGGCCGGTCACGTCGTCGCCCCGCAGGAACACGTTGCCCTCGCGGATCGGGATCAGCCCGAACAGGGCCTTCAGCAGGGTCGACTTGCCGGCCCCGTTGGGCCCGATCACGCCGACCAGCTCGCCCTCGGCCAGGGTGAGGTCGACGCCGTTCAGGATGTTCACGCCGGGCACGTACCCGGCGACCACCTGGCGGACCTCGACGAGGTGCTCGCTGCCGTTCGCCGACCGCGTGCCGGTGCCCGACCCCGTGGCGGTGGCGGTGGCGGTGGCCGACGAGGCACCGTCGTTCCCCCTCGCGCCGTCCTCCTGCACCTGCGGGGTCCCGCCGGCGTCGGCGGGCGGCCGGAAGGCCTGGTCGTCGCTCACGTTCGCTCCGGGGGCTCAGCGGTCTCGGGCGTCGTCTGGCGGCCGTGCGGGTCGGCGCCGGGCAGGTCGGCGACCGGCGTGGTCACCTCGCCGTCGGCGCTCTCGGCCACCGCCTCCTCGGCGGCGATCGCCGCCTCGGCCTGGGCGAGGATGGCCTGCTCCTCCTCGGCCGTCATCGGCGCGTCGTGATGGGCGCCGAGGTAGGCGTCGATGACGGCCTGGTTCTCGCCCATCGACTCGGGCGGGCCCTCGGCGATGATCGACCCCTGCGCCATCACGACGACCCACTGGCTGATGTCCTGCACGACGTCCATGTCGTGCTCGACGAACAGCACGGTCATCCCCTCGTTGCGCAGGTCCTTGATGTGACCGAGCAGCGACTGGGTGAGCGCGGGGTTCACGCCGGCCATGGGCTCGTCGAGCATGACGAGCTTCGGGTCGCTCATCAGCGCGCGCGCCATCTCGAGGAGCTTGCGCTGGCCTCCCGACAGGGTCCCGGCGAACTCGTCGCGCATGTGCGCGAGCTTGAACCGCTCCAGCAGCTCGTCCGCCTTGGCCTCGATCTCCCTCTCCTGCGCCCGCCAGGTGCCGGGCAGGAGGGCCCGCACGAAGTTCTCGCCCCGCTGGCCGGTGGCCCCGAGCTTCATGTTGTCGAGCACGCTCATCTTGGCCAGCGCCTTGGTCAGCTGGAACGTGCGGACCATGCCGACCCTCGCCACCTTGTGGGCCGGCATCCCGGCCATCTTCGCCCCCTGGAACACCCACTGGCCGTTGTCGGGCTTGTCGAACCCGGTGAGCAGGTTGAACAGGGTCGTCTTGCCGGCCCCGTTGGGGCCGATCAGCGCGGTGATGGCGCCGGTCTGGATCTCGAGGTGGTCGACGTCGACGGCCTTGAGCCCGCCGAAGCGGCGCTGGACGCCGTCGGCCACGAGGATCGGGTCGGGCTTGGCCGCGCCGGGCTCGGCGGCGACGCCGGCGAGCGGGTTCACCGCCAGCCGGCCGGGTGCGTCAGCGGGCATCGAGCGCGATCTCCCTCCGGTCGCCGAAGATCCCCTGCGGCCGGAACACCATCAGCACGGCGAGGCCGACCCCGACGAGCATGAAGCGGACCTGGCCGACCTGGGTGCTGTCCATCAGCCAGGTCGGGATGTAGTCGGCCGAGATGGCCTGGCGCAGGAGGTTGTCGGTCAGCGCCAGCAGGCCCCAGAACAGCATGGAGCCGAGGATGGGCCCGCCGATCCGGGCGGTGCCGCCGAGGATGAGCGCCGTGTAGGCGAAGAACGTCACCGGCGTGGAGTACGAGTCGGGCTGGACGGACTGGGTGCCGATGGCCAGCAGCAGCCCGCCGAAGGCGCCGATGATCCCGCCGAGCACGAGGCTCTGCATCTTGTACGAGTAGACGTTCTTGCCGAGGCTCCTGGCCGCGTCCTCGTCCTCCCTGATGGCCTTCAGCACCCGGCCCCACGGGCTGCGGATGAGGAGGAACACGAGGACCGACAGGAGGATGACGAGGAGCCACCCGACGGTGAGGACCCAGGCCCTGCGCTCGTCGAACTTCACGAACCACAGCCCGTAGGTGCCGTTGCCGTAGGGGTTGAGGTCGTAGAAGGCCTGGGCGAAGCGGCTGAGGCCCGACGATCCGCCGGTGATCTCCTCGAACTCCACGGACCGGGCGATGAGGCGGATGATCTCGCCGGCCGCGATCGTGACGATGGCCAGGTAGTCGGCCCGTAGCCGCAGGGTCGGCAGGCCGAGCAGCAGGGCGAGCACGAGCGCGAGGACGAGGCTCGCCACCACCCCGGCCCACAGCGACAGGTCGTAGTAGTTGACGGTGACGGCGGCGCCGTAGGCACCGACGGCCATGAACCCGACCTGGCCGAAGTTCAGCAGCCCGGTGTAGCCGAAGTGCATGTTGAGGCCGACGGCGGCGAGCGCGAACACCACCGCCTCCAGGCCGAACATGGCCGTCACCGAGTTGTCGATGATCGATCCCCAGTCCACCGGCCCTCCCCCGCGCCCGGCTCGCTACCCGATCCGCTCCGCCCGGCCCAGGATCCCCTGGGGCCGCACGAGGAGGACGAGGATCAGGATGAGCAGGGCGCCGACGTTCTTGAGCTCGTCCGCGATCCAGATGGTCGAGACGCTGATGAACACCCCGACGACGAGGCTGCCGACGAGCGCGCCGTAGGCCGTGCCGAGCCCGCCGAGCGTGACGCCGGCGAACATCAGGAGCAGGAGCTGGAACCCGACCTGCCAGCTCACCTGCTGGTTGAGGCCCTGGAGGACGCCGCCGAGGGCGGCGAGCGCGCCGCCGAAGACCCACACGAGCAGCACCACCCGCTGGGTGTCGATCCCGGAGGCGGCGGCGAGGTCGCCGTTGTCGGCCACGGCCCGCATGGCCTTGCCCAGCCGGGTGCGCTGGAGGCCGAGGCCGACGAGGAACAGCACGAGCAGCGAGACGAGGATCGAGTAGAAGGTCTTCGGGGCGATGTCGACCGGGCCCCACTGCCAGGCCCGCTGCACGGCGTACTGGGCGTAGGGCCGGGTGCGGCCGCCGAACTGGTACAGGAACACGTACCGGAACAGCAGCGACAGGCCGATCGAGATGACCAGCATGGCGATCAGGCCGGTGCCGCGGTTGCGCAGCGGCCGCCAGATGACGCGGTCCTGGAGCGCGCCGGCCAGGCCGCCGACGATCACCGCGATCACCGTCGCCGGGAAGAAGTGGATGTCGAGGTTGACGTTGACGTACCAGGCGACCAGCGCGCCGAACGTCACGATCTCGCCGTGCGCGAAGTTCGTCAGCCCGGTGGTGCCGAAGATCAGCGAGAGGCCGACGGCGGCCATGGCGATGATCAGGCCCAGCTCGATGCCGTCGACGAGGCGCTGGAGGGCGCGGTCGATCTCGCTGTTCCCGCCGCCGACCGTGCCCCGCGCCTCCTCGCTGGCCGCGAACCGGAACAGCAGGGGGCGGGCCTGGTTGGTGCGGATCGGGAAGCGCAGCGGGTTGGGCGCCCCCTCGGCCAGCTCGACCCCCTCCGGCAGGGTGTCGACGTCGAGGGTCGCCGTGTACTCGCCCGGCCCGGGGAGCTCCAGCTCGAAGGTCCCGTCGTCGGCCGTCGTGGCCGTGCCGACCTCCTGGCCGTCGGCCGTGGCGACGACGATGTCGACGCCGGCGACGGGGTCCTCGCCGCTCTTCAGCGTGCCCCTGACCCGTTCCCCCTGCGGCGCCTGCGCGGACGCGGGCGCGGCGAGGCCGGCCAGTGCGCCGAACGCGAGCATCACCGCCATCGCCCCCGCCAGCAGGGCGAGGAGCGGGTGCCGCCGCCTCCCTACCTCAGTGACCTCCGACACGATCGCCGGAGTGTAGGTCGCGTCGCGACGCCAGGTGGCACCGCTTCGGTCGCCGGATCGTCACGATCCGCCGACGAGGCGGTCGCGGAACAGGGCGAGCACGCGGTCGAGCGCGTCCCGCGTCGGGTGGCCCTCGCGGTCGACGAGGTGCTCGGTGAGCACCGAGTGGGCCTGGCTCGGCAGGTCCCACGGGTTCCCCGGCGACGAGTCGATCTCGACGGCGACGAACCCGTCGCCGAGCGCCTCGCGCAGGTGGGCGAACCGCTCGGGCGGCGACAGCCGGTCCCCGGTGAAGCGGAGGCCGAGCACGCACAGCCCCTCGTCGCGCACCCGGCCGCGCACGACGGCGAGGTCCTCGTCGGACACGTGCAGCTGCCGCCGGCGCGCCCGGGTGACCGGCAGCGGGAGGCTCGGCTGGCTGAGGACGGGCGCCAGCACGGCCGGCTCGACGGCCATGGCCAGCGCAAAGTTGCCGGTGAGGCACATGCCGACGGCGCCCACCCCGGGACCGCCGCAGCGCTCGTGCTCGGCGACGGCGAGGGCGCGCAGCCACGAGGTCACCGGCGACGACCGCCGGCCGGCGAGCAGCGCGAACTCCCGCGACACGCACACCCGGCCGAACGTGCGCAGCCCGTAGGCGGGCGACGGCGGGCGCCCCGGCTCGCCGAACAGGTGGGGGACGACGGCGGTGCACCCGATGGCGGCGACCCGCCGGGCGAAGGCGGCGACGAGCGGGGTGATGCCGGGGATCTCGGCGACGACGACGACGGCCGGGCCCGACCCGGCCCGGTACACGGGCCGCTCCCGGCCGCCGGCGGCGAACGTCGTGCGCTCGAACCCGGCCAGGTCGTCGTCGGCCACGACCGCAGCGTAGGGTCGGCGCCATGGCGCCCACGAAGCCCGAGGTGACCGTCCCCGGCGGCCCGCCGCCCGGCAAGGCCCTCCAGGTCGAGGACCTCGAGGTCGGCACCGGCGACGAGGCGGTGCCCGGCAAGCGGGTCGAGGTCCACTACGTCGGCGTGTCCTGGTCGACCGGGCAGCAGTTCGACGCGTCGTGGGACCGGGGCGAGACGTTCCGGTTCAAGCTCGGCGGCGGCCAGGTGATCCCCGGCTGGGACCAGGGCGTCGCCGGCATGCGGGTCGGCGGCCGGCGGCGGCTGACGATCCCGCCCGCCCTCGGCTACGGCGCGCGCGGCGCCGGCGGGGTGATCGCGCCGAACGAGACGCTGGTGTTCGTGGTCGACCTCGTGTCGATGGGCTGAGCGCTCAGCGGCGCACGAGCCGGTCGACCAGCTCCTCGACCGGCGCCACGATCCCCGTCACGAACGGCCCGAACTCGGCGTACAGGGCCGAGGCCTCGTCGAAGCGCATGGTGTAGACGACCTCCTTCAGGTCGTCGTGGGTCACTGCGAAGAGCGTGACCCCCCACTCCCAGTCGTCGAGGCCGGTCGACCCGGTGACGAGCTGCACGACCCGGCCGGCGAAGTTGCGGCCCGACCGGCCGTGCTCGTACATCAGCTCGAGGCGCTGCTCGTACGGCAGCCGGTACCAGTTCTGGCCGGGCTGGCGGCGCTTGGACATCGGGTAGAAGCAGAACGCCGTCCTGCCCTCCGGCGGGAGGGTCGGGCGGAGCCGCTCCCGCTTGGCCCGCTCCGGCACGTTGGCGGCGTACTCGGACAGCTCGGTCCGCGACACGTAGGAGTCGACGAGGTCGAGCCCGGCGGCGGCGAGGTCGCCCTGGAGCTCGCGCAGGCGCCACAGGTCGGGGCCGACGGCCATCACGCAGAGGTCGGCCTTGTGCCCGAGCACGCCGACGGTGACGACCTGGTGATCGCCGCCCTCGGCCCGCTTCACGGCGGCCACGACGGCCTCGGGGTCGGTCGCCGGGGTGACCTTCCAGAACAGGTGGACGACCCCCCTGGTGTCGAGGGGGGCCGGCTCCGGCGAGGTCGCGTCGCTCACGACCCGAGGCTACCGACCGTTGCCGCGGCTCCCGTTGCCGCCGTGGTGGGGCACCTCGTAGACGTAGGGGCCCGGGCCGGGCGAGCCGCCGTTGCCGGCCACCGCGCCGACCGGCACGGCCGCCGGCGGCGTGTAGACGGGGAGGGGCACGTCGATCGCGCTGTGGCGCCGGTGGGCCTCCAGGGCCCGCTCGTGGTAGCGCTCGGCCAGCTCGATGAACTCCGGCAGCTTGTAGGGGCGGCCGTCGATCATCGGGCCCTGCCGGCCCTCCAGCACGGCGATGACGTCCTCGCCCGAGAGCGTCTTGTACGTCTCCAGGGCGTGGGCGAGGGCCAGCACGTCGGACCGCGAGTCCCGCAGCAGCTGCTCGGTGGCGTTGAACAGCCGGCGCAGGTTGCCCTCGATGCGCTCGCCCAGCGGGCCGGAGATCAGGTCCTCCTGCTCGTCCTCGGGCTTGTCCGGCCGGGGGCCGCCGCCCCCGCCGACGCCGAGCTCGCGCTTGACCCGGTGGGAGGCGATCGTCGACCCCATCCCCCAGTAGCCCTCCATCATCGTGGCCAGCCGGGTGGACTTGGCGAGGTCGCCGCCGACGCCGTTGGTGTTGTCGCCCTCGAAGAACAGCCGCTCGCCGGCGAGGGAGGCGAGCGCCGACATCAGGTCGGCCTCGTACTCGGAGCGCCAGTTGAACATCTGGTCCTCGGGCGGGATCCAGGCGACGAAGCCGCCGGTGTCGCCCCGCCGCTCGATGGTCGCCATGTCGATCACGACGTGGCGGCGGGTGCGGTAGGTGACGACGGCGTGGCACGCCTCGTGGATGGCGGTGGCGTGGCGCTCCCGCTCGATGTACTCGGCGTCGTCGGGCGGGCCGTGCTCCTTCAGCTGCTTGGCCCGGACGATGTCGGGCCAGGTGATCGTGGAGCGACCGTCGCGGATGGCGATGATCAGCGCCTCGTTCACCATGTCCTTGATCGTGGCGCCCGTGCCGTAGGGCGTCATGACCGCGAGCTTGTCGATCTCCTCGTCGGACAGGTTGTGGGCGACCTTGGCCAGGTAGCCCTCGTAGGTCCGCTTCCGTCCCTGCTTGGAGGGGTAGCCGACCTTGTAGATGCGGTCGATGCGGCCGGGGCGGAGCAGGGCCTCGTCGAGGGCCTGGGGCATGTTCGTCGCCATCATGACGAGGATCCGGTACTTGGGCGGCGGCTTGGGCCGCATGCCGAGCACCCGGCGGACGACCCGGTTCATGAAGCCCCTCGGCTTCTTCAGGCCGGACAGCTCGGTGAGGAGGGCCTGGAGCGTCCCCATGCCGCCGCCGCCCATCCCCCCCATGCCGGCGATGATGCGGTCGGACAGGCCCGAGGGCGGCGCGGTGGCCGGCAGCTCGGCCTGGTGGAGGGCCCACTGGGCCTGGGGCGACAGCCAGGCGTCGCCGTTGCAGGCCGGCGCCGGGTCCCAGGCCGCCTTCGGGGCGATGGCCCCGAACCCGGGCTGGGTCTGGAGGCCGCGGTTGCCGAGGGCGTCGGCCTCGTCGAAGAACACGATCACCCCGCCGTAGCGGACGGCGAGCTTCCGCAGCTTGCGGAACAGGCCCTTGACCTTGAGGATGCCGACGCCCATGAACATGTTGATGAACGCGCCGGGGTCGACGAACACGAACGGCTTGCCGGTCTCGCCGGCCACCGCCTCGGCCATCAGCGTCTTGCCCGTGCCGGGCGGGCCCCAGAGGAGGATGCCGCCGGGCACGTAGCCGCCCTTGGCCTCGATGGTCTCCGGGTCCTCCAGGAAGACCATGTTCTCCTTCACCCGGTCGACGACCGCGTCCTGGCCCCACACGTCGGAGAACCGGGTCTTGATGTCGTCGGGGAAGTAGACGTCCACCCCGCCGCGGGACAGGAACCAGAACAGGCCGACGAACTGGAAGATGACGAAGAAGAAGCCGAAGGCCAGCTGGAGGACGAAGGGCAGGATCGTGTAGAGCCGGGCCGGCAGCTCGAACAGCGCGGTGGCCGGGTGGACGTCGAACAGGACGCCCATCACGACGCTGAGCAGCGCCAGCGCGGCGAGGACCTTCAGCGCCCTCGCGATCCGGTAGCGGTTCCAGTCGTTCAGGCGCCCGGCCCGCCGCTCGAAGCGGCCGAACACCGACTCGCTCCAGAACCGGTGGTAGCCGGGCGAGCGCTCGGCCACGAGGAAGTGGAGCTGGCGGACGACCTCCAGCCCGAACAGGGCGAACAGCCACCACTTCGACGAGACGGTGTCCCGGAAGGCGTCCCCCGTGGTGATGATCGGGTTGTCGGACAGGTTCGACCAGACGAAGAACCAGAACAGGAGGACGAACAGCAGGAGGAACTTCACCCGGTCCCAGAAGGCGAGGGGCTTGCGGGTGGGGCGCTCGTCCCGGCCGGCCGCGACGTGGTCGGGCGGCGGGACGGGCCCGCTGTCGTGGTCGGGCCAGGCCAGCCCGGCGTGACCCCCTTGGTCGGTCATCGGTGCTCCCTCAGTCCTTCGGGTCGATCGTCCAGGAGTCGAGCAGGCGGTCGATCTCGGTGCGGTAGCGGTCGAAGCAGGACGACAGGCAGGCCACCTGGAGCTGGTACAGCTTCGTGGTGGCCGGGTCGAGCATGGCGATCTGGGCGACGGTGGCGAAGTCGCCGCCCGTGGTCTTCACGTTCAGCACGATCCGGTTGCCGTGGTAGCCGTCGTCGGTGACGACGTCCTGGTAGTCGACCAGCTCGATGCTGTCGTTGCCGTCGGCGATCAGGGCCAGCGGATCGCCCTGGCCGTTGATGGCGAGGCCCCGCAAGGTGGACAGCGACACCGTCGAGCGGTCGCTCTCGCTCGTGTAGGTGACGATCTTGGCGAACCCGACGGGATGGTCGCCCAGCTCGCCGAGGTGCTCGAGCGACGGGTCGGGCGAGGCGTCGAACACCACCTGCCACGGCCGGTCGGGGGCGACGGCCTCGGGCCGGTCCTCGACGGTGACCTCGAACAGCTCCCAGTCGTCGGGGATCTTGAAGTAGGTGCCGGCGGAGCGGTTCGTCACGTACTGGTAGCCCGACCCGCTGCAGGCGCCCGCGAGCGCGGCGACGGCGAGCACCACCGCCAGCGCACCGGCGCGCCTCCCCCGACGACCCCTCCCCGCGGCCATACCCGATTCTCTCAGGCCGGGGGGCCGGTTCGCACCGCGGGGGGCATGGTCATCTGCGCACGTCCTCCGGCGCGTAGACGTTCAGGCGGCCCTCCCTGGCGAACCCGGCCAGCATGAGGCCGGCCACCCTCGCCGTCTCCACCGCGAGCGACGACGGCGCGCTCACGGCCACGACGGCCGGGAAGCCGGCGGCCCACGCCTTCTGGACGATCTCGAACGACGCCCGCCCGCTGACGACGAGGCCGAGGTCGCGGGCGTCGTCCATCCGGTGGGCGAGCAGCAGGCGGCCGACCACCTTGTCGACGGCGTTGTGGCGGCCCACGTCCTCCCGGACGACGACGAGGTCGCCGCCGGCCGTGAACGCCCCGGCGGCGTGGACCCCGCCCGTCGAGGAGAACAGGTCCTGGGCCGACCGGAGGGCGGCGGGCGCGGCGGCCAGCACGTCGAGGTCGAACCGGCGGGGGGCGGGCAGCGGGTGCAGGCGCCGGCGGACGGCGTCGAGCGAGGCCGCCCCGCACAGGCCGCAGGACGACGTGGTCGTGGTCAGGCGGGCCTCCGGCACCGGGGCCCGGCCGCCGGTCTCGACGTGGACGACGTTCCAGCGGCGGTCCTCGGGCGGCCCGACGGCGCAGCTGCGGCACCGCTGCACGGCCGCCCCGCCGAGCAGCCCCTCGGTCCAGCAGAAGCCGGCGGCCAGCTCGTGGTCGTGCCCCGGCGTGCGCATCGTGGTGGTCACGAGGTGGCCGTCGAGGCGGATCTCGAGCGGCTCCTCGACGACGACCTCGTCCGGCGCCCGGCCCAGCCGTCCGCCGGCGAGCCTGTGGACCAGCACCTTCGCCGTGCGACCGGCCATCGCTGCGAGGCTACCCGGCGTGACCGACGAGCCTCCCGGCGAGCCGCTCCGCCGCAACCGGGACTTCACCCTGTTCTGGTGCGGCCAGCTCGTGTCGACGCTCGGGTCGAGGATCACCTCGATCGGCTACCCGCTCCTCGTGCTGGCCGAGACGGGCTCGGGCGGCGACGTGGGCGCCGTCGCCTTCGCCCAGGGCCTCCCGTTCCTGCTGTGGTTCCTGCCCGCAGGGGCGCTGGTCGACCGGGGCGACCGCAAGCGGATCATGCTCGCCTGCGACGTCGTCCGGCTGGCCGGCCTGTCCGTGCTGGTCGGGGCCATCGCCGCCGACCGCCTGTCGGTCCCGCTCGTCGCCGCCGTCGCCTTCGTGGAGGGCACCGCGTTCGTGTTCTTCGAGCTCTCCGAGGCGGCGGCCCTCCCCCAGATCGTGCCCCGCCGGCACCTCGCGTCCGCGCTGGCCGGCAACCAGGCGAGGGTCCAGGGCGCCGACCTGCTCGGCCAGCCGGCCGGCGGCCTGCTGTTCTCCGTCGGCCGGGCCGTGCCGTTCGTGGCCGACGCCGCGTCCTACCTCGTCTCGTTCGTCACCCTGCTGTTCGTGCGGCCGGCCTTCCAGGGCGAGCGGGCGCCGAGCCCGGGGCTCGCCCGGCTGGGCGCCGAGATGCGGGAGGGGATCGCCTGGCTGGCCCGCCAGCCCGTCCTGCGGGCCATCGTGGTGCTCGTGGCCGGCAGCAACCTGGCCTTCAACGCGCTGACGATCGTGCTGATCCTCCGGGCCGAGTCGCTCGGGGCCTCGCCGGGCGTGATCGGCGTGATGCTCGCCTTCTTCGGGGCCGGGGCCATCGTCGGGTCGGCGGTCGCCCCGCGCCTCACCCGCCGGCTGTCGCTGCGGGCCGTCGTCGTGGGGTCGATGTGGGCCTGGGCGGCGTCGATGGTCGCCCTCGCGCCGCTGCGCTCGGCGCTCGCCCTCGGCGCGGTCGCCGGGCTCGGCGCCGTCGTCGGCCCGGTGTTCAACGTCGCCGTGGCCGCGTACCGCTACGCGGCGACCCCCGACGAGCTCCAGGGGCGCGCGCTCAGCGCCGCCCGGGCCGTCGCCTGGGGCACGATCCCGCTCGGGGGCCTCGCCGCCGGCCTGCTGGTCGAGTCGGTGGGGGCGGCGCCGGCGCTCGCCGTGCTCGGCGGCTACATGGTCGCCGTCGCCGCCGTCGCGTCGGTCCTCCCGAGCCTGCGCCGGGCCGCCGAGCCGCACCTGGTGGCGCGGTGAGCGACCTCGCCGTGCTCGGCGGGCCGGTCGACGTGGTCGTCCGCGGCGGCCGCGTCGTGCCCGGCCCGGCCGGCGGCCTGCCGACCCTCGACGCCACCGGGCTCGTCGTCGCGCCCGGCTTCGTGGACCTCCAGTGCAACGGCGCGGGCGGCATCGACCTGACGGCCGAGCCCGAGCGCCTCTGGGAGGTCGGCGCCCTGCTCCCCCGCTGGGGGGTGACGGCCTGGCTGCCGACGATCGTCACCTCGCCGGCGGCGGCCCGGGAGCGGGCGCTCGCCGCCCTACGGGCCGGTCCGCCGCCCGGCTGGGTCGGCGCCACCCCGCTCGGGCTGCACGTGGAGGGCCCGTTCCTCGCCCCCGACCACCGGGGGGCGCACCCGCGGGCGCTGCTGGCCCCGCCGTCCCGGGAGGTGGCCGCCGGCTGGTCGCGGTCGGCCGGCGTCCGGGTCGTCACCCTGGCCCCCGAGCTCCCCGGCGCCCTCGACCTCGTCCACGACCTCACCGGCCGGGGGGTGGTCGTTTCCGCCGGCCACACCGGCGCGTCGCTGGAGGAGGCGACGGCCGCCGTCGACGCCGGCGCCCGCTGGGTGACCCACCTGTTCAACGGCATGGCGCCGCTCCACCACCGCCGGCCCGGCATCGTCGGCGCCGCGCTGACCGACCGCCGCCTGCGGGTCGGGCTCATCGCCGACGGCCTCCACGTCCACCCGGCCACCGTCGCCGCCGTGTGGCCGGCCCTCCGGGGCCGGCTGACCCTCGTCACCGACGCCGTGGCCGCCCTCGGGGCCCCGCCCGGCCCGGTCCCGCTCGGCGACCGGACGGTGACCGCAGGGCCCGACGGCGTCCGCCTGCCCGACGGCACCCTGGCCGGGAGCGACCTGTCGATGGACCGGGCCGTGCGCAACCTGGCCGCGTTCACCGGCTGCCCCCTGGAGGAGGCGGTCGCCGCGGCCACGGCCGTGCCGTGCGCGCTGCTCGGCGAGGCCGACCGGGGCACCCTGGCCCCGGGCGCCGCCGGCGACCTCGTCCTGCTCACCCCCGAGGGCGAGGTGGCGGCGACGATCGTCGCCGGGACGGTGGCCTGGCCGACCTGACCCTGGCCGGGACGCGGAACGGCCGCCCCGAGGGGCGGCCGTCCTGGTGTGCTGCGGCGGAGTGGTGCGACGCCTAGAAGTCCTCCATGCCCCCGCCGGGCATCGCCGGGGCCTTCTCCTCCGGCTTCTCGGCGATGACCGCCTCGGTGGTGAGGAACAGGGCGGCGATCGAGGCGGCGTTCTGCAGCGCCGACCGGGTCACCTTGGTGGCGTCCGGCACGCCGGCCTTCAGCAGGTCCTCGTACTCGCCGGTGGCGGCGTTGAGGCCGTTGGCGCCCTCGAGGTTGCGGACCCGCTCGACCACGACGCCGCCCTCCATGCCGGCGTTCAGGGCGATCTGCTTGAGCGGCTCCTCGACGGCCCGGGCCACGATGCGGGCCCCGGTCGACTCGTCACCCTCGAGCTTCTGGGCGAGGTCGAGGATGGCGGCCTGCGAGCGCAGCAGGGCCACGCCACCGCCGGGCACGACGCCCTCCTCGATGGCGGCCTTGGTGGTGCTGACCGCGTCCTCGATGCGGTGCTTCTTCTCCTTGAGCTCCACCTCGGTGGCGGCGCCGACCTTCAGGACGGCGACCCCGCCCGACAGCTTGGCCAGGCGCTCCTGGAGCTTCTCCCGGTCGTAGTCCGAGTCGGTGTTCTCGATCTCGTTCTTGATCTGCTGGATCCGGCCCTTGATGTCGGCCTCGGAGCCGCCACCCTCGACGACGGTGGTCTCGTCCTTGGTCACGACGACCTTGCGGGCCGTGCCGAGCAGGTCGAGGGTCGTGTTCTCGAGCTTGAGGCCGACCTCCTCGGAGATGACCTGGCCGCCGGTCAGGATGGCCATGTCCTGGAGCATCGCCTTGCGGCGCTCGCCGAAGCCGGGGGCCTTGACGGCGACCGACCGGAACGTGCCCCTGATCTTGTTCACGACCAGGGTGGCGAGGGCCTCGCCCTCGACGTCCTCGGCGATGATGGCCAGCGGCTTGCCCGACTGCATGACCTTCTCGAGCACCGGCAGCAGGTCGCGCACCGAGGAGATCTTCGAGCTCACGAGGAGGACGTAGGGGTCCTCGAGCACGGCCTCCATGCGGTCCGGGTCGGTGACGAAGTACGGCGAGATGAAGCCCTTGTCGAAGCGCATGCCCTCGACCAGGTCCATCTCCATGCCGAAGGTGTTGGACTCCTCGACGGTGATGACGCCGTCCTTGCCCACCTTGTCGATGGCCTCGGCGATCATCTGGCCGATCTCCTGGTCGTTGTTGGCCGAGATGGCCGCGACCTGGGCGATCTGCTCGCGCGCCTCGATCTCCTTGGACAGGCTCCTGAGGCTCGACACGGCGGTCTCGACGGCCTCCTCGATGCCCCGCTTGAGGCCCATCGGGTTGGCGCCGGCGGCGACGTTGCGCAGGCCCTCGCGCACCATGGCCCACGCCAGCACGGTGGCGGTGGTGGTCCCGTCACCGGCGACGTCGTCGGTCTTCTTGGCGACCTCCTTGACCAGCTCGGCCCCGATCTTCTCGTAGGGGTCCTCGAGCTCGATCTCCTTGGCGACCGACACACCGTCCTTGGTGATGGTCGGGGCGCCCCACTTCTTCTCCAGCACGACGTTCCGGCCCTTGGGGCCGAGGGTGACCCGCACGGCGTCGGCCAGCTGGTTCATCCCCCGCTCGAGCGCACGCCGGGCGTGCTCCTCGAAGGCGATCGTCTTCGGCATCCTCGCTCCTTCAGCCGTTTCGTGGCTAGCACTCTCGAAAGGCGAGTGCTAACGCTAGTCAGCGGGAGGCCCGGTCGCAACCGAGCGGGGCCGCGAGTCGCCGGTCCGGGAGGGCCGGCCGTACGGTGGCGGGGTGGCTCGGGTGGTGGTCGTCGGTGCCGGCGTCGGGGGGCTCGGAGCCGCCCTCGCCCTCGGCCGCGCCGGCCACGAGGTGACCGTCCTCGAGCGCGACGCCACCCCCCTGCCGGGCAGCGCCGACGAGGCGTTCGCCTGGGACCGCAGGGGCGCGCCGCAGGTCCGCCACTCCCACGCCTTCCTCGCCCGGCTGCGCAACCTGCTGCGGGACCGGTTCCCCGACGTGCTCGCCGCCCTCCTCGACGCCGGCGCCAGCGAGCTGCGCTTCGCCGAGCTCCTGCCGCCGGCGATGGAGGACCGCTCGCCTCGCCCGGGCGACGATGACCTCGTGGCGCTGGCCTGCCGGCGGACGACGTTCGAGTGGGTGCTGCGCCGGTCGGTGCTCGCCGCGCCGGCCGTGCGGCTGCTCGACGGGGTCGCCGTCGACGGCCTGGTCGCCGGGGGCGGCGACGGCCTCCCGCTGGTGGCCGGCGTGACCGCCACGGCGGGCGGCGCCCCGGCGACGTTCCCGGCCGACCTCGTCGTCGTGGCCACCGGGCGCCGGTCGGGCCTGCCCGCCTGGCTCGACGCCGCCGGCCTCGGCCCCCTCGAGGAGGACGAGGAGGACACCGGGATCGTCTACTTCTCCCGCTTCTACCGGCTGGCCCCCGGCGCCGAGCCGCCGGCCGGGGACGCGCTGGTGGCCGTCGACCTCGGCTACCTGAAGTTCGCCGTGTTCGCCGGCGACAACCGCACGTTCTCGGTGACGCTCGCGACCGCTTCCGACGACGCCGCCCTCCGCGGCCTGCTCCTCGACCCGGCCGCCTTCGACGCCACCGTGCTCGCCCTGCCGCCGGCGCGCGCCTGGCTGGAGCCCGGCCGGGCGGAGGCGACCACGCCGGTGCAGGCCATGGCCCGGCTCGTCAACCGGCGCCGCCGCTTCCTGCGCGCCGACGGCCGGCCGGTGGCCGCCGGCGTGGCCGCCGTGGGCGACGCCCACACCTGCACCAACCCGCTCTACGGCCGGGGCTGCTCGCGCGCCATGGTGCAGGCCGTGCTCCTCGCCGACACGGTGGCGGCGACGGCCGGCGACCCGGTGGCCACCGCCCTCGCCTACGAGGAGGCCAGCGAGCGGGAGGTCGGCCCCTGGTACCGGGCGGCCGTCGCCCAGGACCGGGCCAACCGCCTCGCCGGCGCCGGTGCCTCGGGCGGCGCGGACGCCGACGGCGACGGGCTGTCGTTCCGGTCGCTCGTCCGCGACGGCCTGCTGCCCGCCGCCCGCACCGACCCCGACGTGTTCCGGGCCTTCGTCCGGGCCTTCAACCTGCTGTCGCTGCCCGACGACCTGATGGCCGACCCCGTCCTGGCCGGCCGCATCCTCGGGGCGTGGCAGGAGCGGCACGCCCGGCCGCCCGAGCCGCCGCTCGGCCCCGACCGGGAGACCCTGCTCGCCACCCTGGCCGGGCGGGCGGCCTGAGGGAGCCGGGGCGCCCGTAGATTGGCGCTCGTGACGACGGGCATCACCCGGACGTTCAGGGCGGACGAGTTCGACGCGGCCACCCTGGCCCGGGCCAAGCGCGGCCAGCGGGTGTCGGTCTGCATCCCGGCGAGGGACGAGGCCGCGACCGTCGGCCCGATCGTCGCCGCCGTCGTCGCCGGCCTCGTCGAGTCCTGCGGCCTCGTGGACGAGGTGCTGGTCGTCGACGACCACTCGGTCGACACCACCGCCGCCGTCGCCGCCGCGGCCGGCGCCACCGTCGTCGCCGCCCCCGACGTGCTGCCCGGCCACGCCGACGGGCCGGGCAAGGGCGAGGCGCTCTGGAAGTCGCTGTTCGTGTCGACCGGCGACCTCGTCGTCTGGTGCGACGCCGACGTGACGAACTTCGACCCGGCGTTCGTGGTCGGCCTGCTCGGGCCCCTGCTGACCCGGCCCGACGTCGCCCTCGTCAAGGCGTTCTACGAGCGGCCGTTCGAGGGGCGGCCGGGCGGCGGCGGCCGGGTGACCGAGCTCGTGGCCCGGCCCGTGCTCAGCCTGCTCTTCCCGCACCTCGCCGGCATCCTCCAGCCGCTCGGCGGCGAGTACGCGGGACGGCGGGAGGTGCTCGAGCAGGTGCCGTTCGAGCGGGGCTACGGCGTCGAGATCGGCCTGCTGGTCGACGTGGCCGCCCGGTTCGGCGTGGAGGCCGTCGCCCAGGTCGACCTCGGCGTCCGCGAGCACCGCAACCGCCCGCTCGACCAGCTGGCCGTCGCCGCCGTGGCCGTGCTGCGGGCCGCCCTCGAGCGGGCCCCCGTGCCCGTCCCCGACGTCGTCACCCTGGCCCGCCCGACCGGCCCGCCGGTCGAGGTGGTCGGCGGCTCCCTCCCGGCGCTCGCCGACCTCCCCGACTACCGCCGCTCCGCCTGAGCGGGCCGCCCGGCCCCCTCCCGAGGCGGGCGCCCGGCCCCCTCCCGAGGCGGACGCCCGGCCCCCTCCCGGGGCGGGCGGAGCGCGACCCCTCCCGGGCGCGCCGCGGACCGTGCCGGCGAGGCGCCGGCCGACCGTCAGGCCGCGGCGGGCTCGGCCGGCGGCTCGAGGGCGGCGACGACGGGATCGGCCGTGAACCGGGGGCGGGCGATGGCCGCCGTCCAGATGGCGGCGACGGCGGCGTAGGCCAGCCACCGGACCGCACCCAGCCCGGCGAGGCCGGACAGCTCCCGGACGTTCGTGAACACCAGCAGCCCGCCGGCGCCGACGCCGAGGAGGCGCGGAGCGAGGTGGCGGACGGCCCAGGCGGCCACCGGCGCCGCGACCACCCCGCCGAGGAGCATCGCCGCCAGCTTCCCGGGGTCGACGCCGGAACTGCCGAGCGAGGCCAGCAGCGACCCGGACGCGGTGAGGGCGACGGCGATCTCGGCCGTGTTGACCGACCCGATGGCCACCCGCGGCTCCAACCCCTCCCGGTGGAGCAGCGCAGGCGTGACCACCGGGCCCCAGGCCCCGATGAGGCCGTTGGTGATGCCGCCGGCCAGCGCAGCGAGGCCGACGCCCCGGTAGGGGGAGCGGGCCGGCGCGCCCGCCCGCCGGGGCCCCGACGGCGCGGCCGGCGTCTCCCGGCTGAACCGGACGAGGATGCGCAGGCCGACGACGAGCAGCAGGACGGCCAGGTAGGGCCGCAGCTGGTCGCCGTCCACGTTGGCCAGCACGGTCACGCCGACGAAGGCGCCGACGCAGCCCGGGACGGCCAGGCGCACGACCAGCGCACGGTCGACGTTGCCGAACCGCCAGTGGGCCAGGCCTCCGGCGGCGCCGGTCGCCACCTTGGCCAGGTTCACCGTCGTGGAGACGGCGGCGGGGGCGAGGCCGGCGGCCAGCAGGATCGTGGAGGAGGTCGGCCCGAAGCCCATGCCGAGGGCGCCGTCGACCAACGAGGCGCCGAACCCGGCGAGCGCGACCAGCAGGAGGAGTGCCATCCCCCCTTTCTCTACTAGAAATGTGGGGAAGCGTCCAGTGGCAGGGCGCGATTTCTCCTAAGCGTCGGCCGCCGGCCGCGCCGCGACGCCCGCGGCCGTCGCCCCGGACGGCACGTCCGCCGGCGGCGCCCGGCCCCCGCCCGCGCGCCCGTCCCCGCCGTCGTCGTCGTCCTCGCCCTCGTCGGGGTCCACCCCGCCCCGCGTGGACGGCGCCGTGCCCACGGGGGTGACCACGCCCCCGCCGTCGCCCTCGTCGGCCGCCCGCCACTGGCCGGCAAGCGCCTCGACCGGCTCGCCGAGCACGTAGGTGCGCCACAGGTGGCCGACGACGATCTTGACGACGGCGGCGACCGGCACGGCCAGCAGCAGCCCGCCGATGCCGGCGATCGTGCCGCCGGCGAGCAGGGCCAGCATCACCGCCACCGGGTGCAGCTTCACCGCCCGCTGCATCACCTGGGGGGTGATGAAGTGGTTGTCCACCTGCTGGGCGACGCCCATGATCGCCACGACCCAGACCGCGGTGCCGACGTCCCTCGTCGTCAGGGCGACGACGACGCCGGGGATGGCGCCGATCCACGGGCCGATCAGCGGGACGATGTTGAACAGCCCCGCCACCATCCCGATGATCAGCCACAGCGGCAGGTCGAGCACGGCGAGCCCGGTGGACACCATCGCCCCGACGATGAGGGCGACCATCAACTGCCCGCGGAAGAACCCGCCGATGGCGCGGTTCAGGCGGTGGGCGACCACGTGGACTTCTGGTCGGGCCCGTTCGGGGACCAGCGACTCCGCGATGTCGCGCAGGTGGGGCAGGTCGACCAGCAGGTAGAAGGCGATGATCGGGCCGAGGACGGCGATCAGCAGGACGTGGAACACCCGCGACCCGATCTCCCTCGCCCGGTCGAGCTGGTCGCTCAGGTTCTGGTCCGTGCTGTCCAGCTGGTCCTGGAGCTCGTCCCACGTCGGCAGCTGGACGGCCCAGTCCTCCGACTGCTCGGCCCGGTCGTCCACCCAGCGCTCGAGCTTGGCCCGGATCTGGGGCCACTCCTCGGACAGCTGGTCCGCCTGGTCGGCGACCAGCGGCGACACCAGGAACCCGGCGCCGACGAGGACCCCGGCGATGCCGAGGTAGGCGATCGCCGCGCCGCCCACCCTCGGGATGCCGCGGCGCTGGAGCAGGGTGACGATCGGGTTGAGGAGGAAGACGATGGCGCCGGCCAGGACGAGCGGCGGGAAGATGACCCGGAGCCACCAGCCGACCAGCCCGATGACCGTGAGCAGGGCGACCACCCCGACGACGGCCCAGGCCACGGCCCCGGCCTGGCGGATCCGATCACCCATGCGCGAGAGGCTACCGAGGGGGTGTGACACCGTCCGGGGCCGGGCGCCGCACGGCCCCGGCGATCAGGCGCGCAGCGGCGGGCGGCGGTCCGCCCACGGTGCCGCCTCCTCGAGCTGGGCGGCCACCCGCAGCAGCACGTCCTCCCGCCCGGCCGCGGCCACCAGCTGGACGCCGATCGGCAGCCCGTCGGCGTTCCAGTGCAGGGGCAGGGAGATGGCCGGCTGGCCGGTGACGTTGAGCGGCGGCGTGAACGGCACCACCGAGGCGGCCCGGAAGATGCCCTGGAGCGGGTTCTCGGGCGGGGCGTCGAACTCGCCGAGGGGCGGGGGCGGCTCGGCGATCGTCGGCGTCAGCCACAGGTCGTGGTCGAGCCAGAACCGGGCCATCCGCCGGGAGTGGGCCTGGAGCCACCCGATGGCCGTGAGCAGGGCGGGGCCCGTGAAGGACCGGCCCATCTCGGCGAGCGCCCAGGTCAGGGGCTCGACGTCGTCGGGCCCGATGGGGCGCCCACCGGCCGCGCCCCAGGCGTCGAGCCCGGCGGCGACGTTCGAGCTCCACAGGGCGAGGAACTGGGGGATGTAGTCGGGGTCGTCGAGGCCCTCGGGCCCCGCCTCCTCGACCTCGTGGCCGAGCGAGCCGAGCAGCCGGGCGGCCGACTCGGCGGCCTCGACGCAGTCGGCGTGCGTGGTGACCATGCCGCCAGGCGCGGCCGTCGTGAGGCCGATGCGGAGACGGCCGGGGTCGGCGCCGACCTCGTCGAGGAACGGGCGCGCCGGCGGCGCCGCCCAGTACGGGTCGCCTGGGCCGGGGCCGGCGACCGCATCGAGCACGGCGGCGGTGTCCCGCACCGACCGGGTGACCACGTGCTCGACGGCCAGCCCGCCGATGGCGTCGCCCTGGTCGGGCCCGAGCGTGGTGCGGCCCCGGCTCGGCTTCAGCCCGACCAGGCCGCACTCGCTCGCGGGGATGCGGATCGACCCGCCGCCGTCGTTGGCGTGGGCGACGGGGACGAGCCCCGCGGCGACGGCCGCCGCGGACCCTCCGCTCGACCCGCCCGGGCTGCGGCCGGTGTCCCACGGGTTGCGGGTGGGGCCGTAGGCGAGCGGCTCGGTCGTCGGCAGGATCCCGAGCTCCGGGGTGTTCGTGCGGCCGACGGTGACGAGGCCGGCGGCCCGGAACCGCTCGGCCAGCCACGTGTCGGCCTGGGCCGTCCACCCGAGCTCCTTCAGGTAGCGCATGCCCTCGTGCCACGGCTCGCCGGCCTGGTGGCACACCAGGTCCTTCACCAGGAAGGGCACGCCCCGGAACGGCCCGTCGGGCAGGTCGCCGGCCGCCTCGGCCCGCGCCCGCTCGAACCGCTCGTGGATCACGGCGTTCAGCTCGGGGTTCAGCTTCTCGATGCGCTCGATGGCGGCGTCCACCAGCTCCGCCGGGGTGGCCTCGCCGGAGCGGACCAGCTCGGCCTGGGCGGTGGCGTCGAGGGAGGCGAGGTCGTCGGCCACGGACGGCACCGTAGCCCTAGGCTCGTCCCCGTGGCCCGCCCCGCGCCCGAGCGCCCGACCTTCCCGTGGCTCGGCCTCGTCGTCGTCGCGCTCGCCGTGCTCGGCGTCGTGTCGCTCCTGCGGATGGTCGTCGGGCTGGTGCTCGCGCTCGTGCAGTTCGCCGTCGTGGTCGCGCTCGTGGCCCTCGCCGGCTGGGTGCTGCTCGGCCGGCGCCGGCGCTCGACCTAGCGCCCGCCGCCGGCCAGCCGCTCGGCGACCACCGTCCGCACGCAGCCGAGCGGGTCCTCCCAGGCCGGCTCCTCGCCGAAGCGGGCGACGAGGGAGACGGCGTCCACCCGCTCGTCCACGCCGTCGTACACCTCGCCGGCCACCACGAGCGCCGGCACGCCGAGGTCCTCGGCCAGCGCGACCACCCCGCCGACCACCTTGCCGTCGAAGGACTGCTCGTCGACGAAGCCCTCGCCGGTGACGACGAGGTCCGCGCCCTCCACGACCTCGTCGAGGCCGAGCTCGTCGGCCACGAGGTCGAAGCCGGCCACGAGCGTGGCGCCGACGGCCGCCAGCCCCCCGGCCAGGCCGCCCGCCGCGCCGCCCCCGTCGAGCCCGGTGACGTCGACGCCGTGCTCCTCCCGGTACACCTGGGCGAGGCGCTCGAGGCGCCGGCCGAGGAGGTTGACCTGGGCCGGCGTGGCGCCCTTCTGCGGGGCGAACACCTCGGCGGCGTCGAGGAAGCGGGTGCGCACGTCGCAGGCGACGACGAGGTCGACCCCCCGCAGCCGCTGGAGGGGGTAGAGGGCCCGGAGGGCGCCGAGGCCGCCGTCGGTCGTGGCCGACCCGCCGACGGCCACGACCACGCGGGTGGCCCCCGCCTCCACGGCGGCGGCGATCAGCTCGCCGGTGCCCCACGTCGACGCCGCCACCGGGTCGTTGCCCTCGGGCCCGCCGACCAGCGCGAGGCCCGACGCCCTGGCCATCTCGACCACGGCCTGCCGGCGGTCGAGGCGCCAGCCGGCGTCGACCGGGTCGCCGAGCGGGCCGGTGACCGTCGTCGTCCGGTTCGGGCCGCCGAGCACGTCGAGCGTGCCCTCGCCGCCGTCGGCCATCGGCACGGCCGTGCACGTCCACCCGGCGGCGGCCGCCGCCCGCGCCACCGCCCCGGCGACCTCGGCGGCCGTCGCGGTGCCGCGGAACTTGTCGGGGGCGGCGACGACCCGCACGGCCCCATGCTGCCCGATGCCGTCCTAGTGTCCGGCCGTGGCCGACCGACCCGTCGTCCTCGTCTCCAACCGGGGCCCCGTCACCTTCACGCGCGCCGACGGCCGGCTGACGGCCAAGCGGGGCGCCGGCGGGCTGGTGTCGGGCCTGGCGCCGCTCGTGGTCGGGACCGACACGACCTGGATCGCCGCGGCGATGACCGAGGGCGACCGGGAGGCGGCGTCGGGGGGCGCCGTCGAGGCCGAGGGGTTCCGGGTCCGCCTGCTCGGGCTCGACCCGGCCGACTACCGGATGGCCTACGACGTCGTCTGCAACGAGACCCTCTGGTTCCTCTACCACAACCTCTTCGACCTGGCCCGGCTGCCCCGCTTCGACCAGCGGTGGCGGGAGGCGTGGTCGGCCTACCGGCGGGTGAACGCGGCGTTCGCCGAGGCTGTCGCGGCCGAGGCCCCCGAGGGGGCGGCCGTCCTCGTGCAGGACTACCACCTCGCGCTCGTCGGCGAGCAGCTGGCCGAGCAGCGGCGCGACGTCGCCATCGTCCACTTCAGCCACACGCCGTTCTGCACGCCGGACATGGTGCGGGTGCTGCCGGGGAACGTCGGCGGCGAGCTGCTGGCCGGCATGGTCAGCGCCCGGGCATGCGGGTTCCACACCCGGCGCTGGGCGGGCCGCTTCGACGCGTGCTGCCGGTCGGTCCTCGGCACGCCACCCCGCACGTTCGTCGCGCCGCTCGCCTCGGACCCCGACGACATCCGCTCCGTCGCCGCCTCCGACGCCTGCGCCGCCGAGCTCGAAGCGCTGGACGAGCGGCTGGCCGGGCGCCGGCTCGTCCTCCGGGTCGAGCGGGTCGAGCTGTCGAAGAACCTGCTGCGCGGGTTCCACGCCTACGACAACCTCCTCGCCCGGCACCCCGAGCTGCGGGGCGAGGTCGTCTTCGCCGCCTTCGTCTACCCGTCGCGGGAGGGCCTGCCGGCCTACCTGGCCTACCGGCAGGAGGTCGAGTCGCTCGTGCGGCGGGTGAACGAGCGGTGGGGGACGCCCGACTGGGAGCCGATCGTCCTCGACATGACCGACAACTTCCCCCGCTCGGTCGCCGGCCTGCGCCGCTACGACGTGCTGCTCGTGAACGCCGTGTCCGACGGGCTGAACCTGGTGGCCATGGAGGGCGCCCTCGTCAACGAGCGGGGCGGGGTGCTCGCGCTCAGCCGGGAGGCCGGGGCCTGGGAGGAGCTCGGTGAGCTGGCCATCGGGCTGAACCCGTACGACCTGGTGGAGACGGCCGACGCCCTGCACGCCGCGCTGACCATGCCGGAGGACGAGCGCCGGCGGCGGGCGGACGCGCTGGCGTTGAAGGCGGCGGCGAGGACCCCCGCCGACTGGCTGGACGACCTCATGGCGGCGGCCGGCTAGGGACGACGGCGGGCGGTCGGGCGGCGGGCGGTCGGGCGGGCGGGCGGCGGGGCGGTCGGGTGGCACGACGGCGGCCGGCCCGGAGGGTCGCAGGGTCGGGCGGCGAGACGGCGGGCAGCCCGGTCGGCGGTCGGCCCCGTCAGCGGGCTGCGGCCCGGCGCCCCGCAGCGGCGGTTCGGTCAGGCGGAAGCGGTCGGCCCGGTAGCGGGCCGCCGCCGGCCGGTCAGCGGGCGGCGGCGGGGACGAGCAGGCGGCGGAGCAGGTCGGCCGCGCCCTCCGGGCCGTCGACGACGAGGTCGGCCCGGTCGATGAGGACCCGGGGGGCCTCGCTCGAGCGCACGGCCACCTTCACGACGCCGACGCCGGCGGCGCCGAGCTCGTCGAGCGCGTCGAAGGCCGGCAGGTCGCCCACGTCGTCGCCGAGGAAGATCGCCGCCTCGAGCCCGGCGCACAGCTGGCGCACGGCGGTGCCCTTGTCGGCCCGGATCGGCGGGTGCAGCTCGTAGGACTTCCTGGCCGGCCGGCTGACCAGCCCGGAGCGGGCCGCCTGGCGCTCGGCCCACGCCCTGACCTCGGGCTCCGCCTCGGGCCTCGACCTGAAGTGGAGGGTGAGGCTCAGCCCCTTGCGCTCGACCAGCATCCCGGCCGGGCCCCTCGCCTCGGAGAGCGAGGCGACGTCGTCCACCACCTCCCGCCACGACCCGGCCTGGGGGTGGTCGCGGCGCTCGCCCCGGTCGACGACCTCCAGGCCGTAGAGCCCGGAGAGCAGGATGGTCGGCGGCAGCAGCTTCTCGAGGAAGGCCACCGGCCGGCCGGACAGGACGGCGACGCGGCGGTACCGGCGGGCGAGCGCGTCGAGGGTGGCGGGGACGCCGTCCAGCGGGGCGGCGGCGGCAGGGTCCTCGACGATCGGCGACAGGGTGCCGTCGAAGTCCGACAGGATGCCCGCCCGGTCAGGGGCGGCGAGGAACGGCCCGAGGAGGTCGTCGACGAGTCTGGCTGGTGGACGGCCCACGTTCGGCACCCTACCGCCGCCCTCCGGCGCCGCTCCACCGAGCGGGCCGCGGGCGGGCCGGGTCAGGCGGCCTCGGTGTCCTGCCCGAGGACGACGACGACACTGGCGTCGAGCGGGTCGACCGGCGGGGGGTCGGGGAGGGGCTGGACGGCCGTCGGCGGGAAGCCGAGCGCGGTCGCCACGGCCGCCGCCTCGGCCTGGAACCCCTCGGCGAAGAGCACCTGGGTGGTGGGGGTCGGCGCGGCGTTGGCCGGCTCGAGGGTCTGGTAGCCGGCGGTGGCGAGCGTGTCGGTCCGCTGCCCGGCGACGCCGGGCACGCCGGACCCGTTGGCCACGAGCACGCGCACCTCGGTCGGCGGCCGGACGGCGGCGGCGGCCGTCGTGCTCGTCGTGCTCGTCGCCGGGTCGCCCGCGGTGGTGCCGTCGGTCGTCTCGCCGCCGTCGTCACCGCCGCCCGCGCTGACGAGGTCGCCGCTGTCGAGGCCGCGGGCGAGGAGCAGGACGCCGATGAGCACGGCGACGGCGACGAGCAGGCCGCCGCGGGCGATGGCGCCGCCCGCCGACCTGACGAAGGACCCGTCCTCCGACGAGTGCCGCCCCGCCGACGTCACCGCTCGGCGCCCGTCGCGCGGGAGCGGTGTGCGGTCGCGATCACAAGGGCCGACCCAGACGGCACCATCGTTGCGAACACTGCCTTGCCACGCCCCCGGATGCAAGGACCCTCCGGCGCCGAAGGGCCATGATGGCGCCGCACCGCCCGAGTAGCTCAGCCGGTCAGAGCAGGCGCCTTGTAAGCGTCAGGCCGTGGGTTCGAGTCCCACCTCGGGCTCGGCGGAGCGCCGCAGCCCCGTGGCCGCCAGCAGCGCGATCGCTGCCATCGCCGCGACGACGAGCACGATGGCGAGCACCACGAACAGGTCGTCCTCGAGCCGGTCCACCGCCATGCGCACGACCGTACCGCGGGCCGCACCGCTCGGTGACGACCCGCCGCCAAACGGTCAGCGGCCCTCGGCGAGGGACTTCAGGGCGGCGAGGGTGCGCTCCATGCCGTGGACGAGGTCGGCCTCGCGGTCGGCGACCTTGATGCTCGAGCGGGTCACGAAGCGGCGGAAGGCGCTGAGCGGCCTCGGGAGCTCGAAGGACTCGGTGACCCTGGTGGACCGGCCGCCGCGGCGGGGCTCGAGCTCGTAGCGCCACGTGCACGACGGGCGGGCGGCGCCGCCGACGGCGAACGCGAACACCCGGTTGGGCTCGACCTCGACGACCTCGCAGGTCGTCGACCACCTCACCTCGCCCCTGCGGTTGTGGCCCCGGAAGCGGGCACCGACCTCGGGGGCCGTCGCCCCGTCGAGCCACTCGCCGCCGACGCACTCGGGGCTGAGCTGGCCCATGTGCTCGACGTCGGTGACGAGCGCCCACACGCGCCGGGGTGGGGCGTCGACGTCGATCGTCACCGAGTGGCGGGGCGGCACGGCGGCCGATGTACCACGCCGGGGCGGGCCCCGGCACGCGGGTCAGCCGACGAGCACGGCCTCCCGCTCGGCGGCGGCCTCGGCCCGCAGGTGGTGGTCGAGCTTGCGCTTGATGCGCTGGAGGGCGTTGTCGATCGACTTGGCGTGCCGCCCGAGGGCGACGCCGATCTCCTGGTAGCTCTTGCCCTCGACGTACAGGCGGAGCACGTCGACCTCGAGCTCGGACAGCAGGGCGGCCATCGACGTGCGCACCGACGCCAGCCGCTCGGCGGCGACGACGGCCTCGGCCGGGTCGGACGAGCGGACGTCCTCGAGGAGGTCGTCGACGCAGCGCTCGTCGGCGTCGTCACGGGCCGGCGCGCTCAGCGAGACGTACTGGTTGAGCGGCTGGTGCTTCTGGCGCGTCGCCGTCTTGATCGCCGTGATGATCTGGCGGGTGATGCAGAGCTCGGCGAAGGCCCGGAACGACGACTGGTGCTCCGGCCGGAAGTCGCGGATGGCCTTGTAGAGGCCGATGAGCGCTTCCTGCTCGAGGTCCTCGCCGTCCCCGCCGACGAGGAAGTAGCCCCGGCTGCGGGCCCGGGCGAACCGGCGGTAGCGGTCGAGCAGGACCTGGAGCGCGTGCTCGTCGCCGCCCTGGGCGCGGGCGGCGAGGTCCGGGTCGGACAGGTCGACGAGTGGGGCGACGGTGCGGTGAGCGGCCACGACGGACTCCTGCGATCGGCTGTGACGATGGTGCGGCTGGGGGATGACGAGTAGCCCACTCGGTCTAGCCCGTGAGGACTAGTTACTTTGAACCATACCGCGTGGTCACTTGTCAAGGAATCCGTCAGCCTCGTCGGCGCCGGGCCACCTCGAAGCAGGCGAGCGCGCCGGCGGCGGCCACGTTCAGCGACGCCAGCCGGCCGAGCAGGGGGATGGCGACGACCTCGTCGCAGCGGGCCCTCGTCAGCCGGGCCAGCCCGCGGCCCTCGGCGCCGAGGACGAGGCAGACCGGCTCGGTCCCGAGGTCGAGGTCCCAGAGCGGGCGGTTGCCGGCGGCGTCGAGGCCGACGACCCACACCCCCTGCTCCCGCAGGCGGGCGAGGGCGGCGGGGAGGCCGCCGACCACGGCCATCGGGAGGTGCTCGACGGCGCCGGCGGCCGCCTTCGTCACCGCCGGCGTGACGTGCACGGCCCGGTGGCGGGGCAGGACCACGCCGCTCACCCCGGCCCCCTCGGCGCTGCGCAGCAGGGCGCCCAGGTTGCCGGGGTCGGTCACGCCGTCGAGGGCCACGAGGAACGGCGCCGGCCCGCCCTTCGGCCGTCGGGCCAGGTCGTCGAGGTCGGCCTCGGGCAGGGCCGCGGCCCGGGCCAGGACGCCCTGGGGCGCGTCGGTCCTCGCCTCGGCCTCCAACCGGCGCCGGCTGACCCGCCGCACGGGCACCCGGGCCTCCTCGGCCAGCTCGACGATGTCGTCGAGGACGGGCGCGTCGTCGAGGTCGTCGGCCAACCAGATCTCGAGGGCGCGGCGCCGGCCGGCGAGGAGCAGCTCGCGGACGGCCTGGCGGCCCTCGACCTGCTCGCCACCGAGCGCCCGGGGCGCCGACGGCCGCGGCCGCCCCACCCCCCGCGGCGCGCCCGAACGGGCCGGCGGCGACGACCGGGACTGCCCCGCCGAGGGCGCCCGCCCCTGGCCCCGCGGCGCGCCCGAGCGGGCCGGCGGCGAGGACCGGGAGCTCCCGGCGGCGGGCGCCCGCCCCTGCGCGCGCCCCGCCCCGGACCGGCCGGCCGGCGAGGGGCCGCCCCGGCCGGCGGCCGGACCGCTCCTGCCCCGCTGCGGTCGCCCGCCACCGCCGCCCCGGGGGCTCACGGCCGCACCACCAGCGCCACGGCCCAGCAGGCGACGCCCTCGCGCCGGCCGATGGCCCCGAGGCCCTCGGCCCGCTTGGCCTTGACCGTGACCGGCCCGCCGGCGGCGTCGGACAGCCGGCGCTCCATCTCCGCCCGGTGCGGCGCCAGGCGGGGGGCCTCGAGGACGACGGCGCAGTCCACGTTGCCGGGCGCCCAGCCCTCGCCCCGCACCCGGCCGGCGACGTCGGCGAGCAGGGCCAGGCTGTCGGCCCCCGCCCAGGCGGGGTCGGTGTCGGGGAACAGGGTGCCGAGGTCGCCCAGCCCGGCGGCGGCGAGGAGGGCGTCGGCGCAGGCGTGGGCGACGACGTCGGCGTCGCTGTGGCCGGCCAGGCCCCGCTCGCCGTCGAAGGCGACGCCGCCGAGGACGAGGCGCCGGCCGGGGTCGTCGGTGAAGGCGTGGGCGTCGAAGCCGAGGCCGACCCGCACGGTCACCGCCCGAGCAGGGCGGCCGCGGCGACGAGGTCGTCGGGCGTGGTGATCTTGCGGTTGGCGGGCAGCCCGGGCACGACGACCACCTTGCCACCGATGGCCTCGACCAGCGAGGCGTCGTCGGTGGCGTCGGGCTCGCCCCGATGGGCCCGGCGCAGGGCCTCGGCCCGGAAGGCCTGTGGCGTCTGCACGGCGACGAGCCCGTCCCGCTCGACCACGCCGCCGCCGAGGCGCCGCACGGTGTCGGCCACCGGGACGCCGGGCACGGCGCCGTCGGCCCCGTCGGCGACGGCGGCGACGACGGCGGCGAACAGGGCCGGCGGGGCGAGCGGCCGGGCCGCGTCGTGGACGACCACGACGTCGGCGTCGTCCGGCACGGCGGCC
>DASWMK010000201.1 GCA_036399815.1 Acidimicrobiales bacterium | reverse complement strand
CGACGGCGTCCCGCTCGGCCCGGGCGGCGGCGGCGCCCGCCTCCGCGGCGGCCGCGGCCGCGGTCACGGCGTCGACCGACGCGGTCGCGGCGCCGAGGCGGTCGAGGGCGGTAGCGGTGGCCGCGTCCGCCTCCGCGGCGGCGGCCCGGTCCTCGGCGGCCGCCCGCTCGGTGGCGCCCAGGCCCGAGCGCACCAGCACGTCGCCCGCGGCCAGCGCCAGCACCACGACCACGGCGCCGGCGACGGCCCGTCGCCCCCGGCGGTCGGCGGAGTCCATGGCGGCCCGATCTTGGCAGCCCCGGCCGTGGAGGGGTCGGCACCTAGCATCCGGCCGATGAGCGCTCGGTGGGGCGGGACGGCGGCGCTCGCGCTCGTCCTGGCCGCCGCCGCCGTGCTGCCCCAGGCCGTCGCCCTCCGCCTCTACCCCGGCATGTCGCCGGTGCTCGACGCCGCCGTGTACACCCGCCAGGCCGACGCCCTCGCCGAGGGCGACCTCGCCATCCCCGGCGACCAGGTGACGGCCAGGACCCGCCCGTTCTTCACCACCGAGCGGGACGGCCGCTGGGTGTTCAAGTACCTGCCGGGCACGGCCGCCCTGCTGGCCGCCGGCCGGGCCGTCACCGGGTCGTGGCGGCCCGCCGCGGCCGCGGCCTGCGCCCTGCTCGCGCTGGCCGCCTGGGGCCTGTGCCGGTCGCTCGGCGGGTCGCCGCGGGCCGCCGTGCTGGCCGCCGCCGTGGTCGCCCTGTCGCCCATGACCCTGACCCTGGGCGGGCTCCCGCTGAGCTACGTCCCCGCGGCCGCGCTGGCCGCCGCCGGCGCGTGGGCCGCAGCGGACGCCGAGCGCGGCGACCGGCCGGCCCTCCGGGTCGTGGCCGGCGGCCTGTTCGGCGCGGCGCTGTGGTGCCGCCAGCTCGAGGTGGTCGCCGCCCTCGCCGTGGTCGTCGCCTGGGTGGCCGTCACCCGGCGCCGGGCCGGTCGACCGGTGGTCCCCGCGCTCGCCGCCGTCGGCGCCGGCCTGGTCCCCTTCGCCGCCGGCATCGCCGTGTTCGACTGGGTGTACGTCGGCGCGCCCTGGCGGCTGCCGTTCTCGCTCACCCCGTCCGACACGCTGGGCTTCGGCACCCGCCGGGTGCTGCCCGGCGCGCCGGCCTACGAGTACGGGCCGGGCGAGGCGTGGGACGGGTTGCGACTCGGGCTCGGCTCGTTCGCCACCTGGGTGGTCGCGCCGCTCTCCGTGCTGGCCGCTGCCGGGTGGGCCGCGGCCCGCCGCCGGGTCCGCTGGCCGCTCCCCGTGGCGCTGGCCGCCGCCGTGCCCGTCGCCATGCTCGCCTTCTGGGGCTCGTGGTACGTCGTGTCCGACCCCGGGCTGTCGATCTACGACCGGGTCGGGCCCTTCTACCTCGTCGCCGCGCTCGCCCCCGTCGCCGCCCTCGCCGGCGCCGGGCTCGACGGCTGGCTGGGCGCCCGCCGGGGGCCGCTGCTCGTGGCCGCCGCCGTGGTGGCCGCCGTCGCCGTCCAGGCGTTCCCGCTGGCCCACCGCCTCGACCTCGTCGGAGAGGAGCAGGACCAGTGGGTGGCCTTCGCCGACCGGCTCGACGAGCTCACCGCCGGCGGCGCCCTCGTCCTGGTCAACGCCGACCACCTCGACGCCCCCTTCGAGGACCTCCGCCGCCTCGACCCCGGGCCGGGGCCGGACTACGTGACCGCCGACCCGGCCGACACCGACCTCGCCGGCATCGCCGCCCTGGCCGGCGGCCGCCCGCTCGTCCGGGCCACCGTCGAGGTCGGGTCGCTGTCGAACGGCCTTCTGGTCGGCCGGCCGGAGGCCATCCCGGTCGACCTGGCCGCCGGCCCGGCGCTCACGGCCTCCCTCCGGGTCACGCCACCGCCCGAGGCCACCGCCGTCACCGCGGTGGTGCGGGCCGGCGGCGACGAGGCGGCCGTGCCCGTGCCGGTGGCGCCGTCCTCGCTCGAGCTGGCGGCCACGCCCGCCGGCCTCTCGCTGGCGACCGGCGGCGGCACGGCGACCGTCTCCCTCCCCGACGGGCCGACCCTCGCCGAGGTGGCCGTGCGGGTGACCGTCCCCGGCGAGCCCGAGCGGGTGGCGACCACCCGCGTCCCGGTCGACCGGCCGGCGCCGGGCGAGGTGCGGTGGCTGGTCCCGGCGCCCGTGGCCGAGTCGGTCGGCGGCGGGCCCGAGGTGCGGTTCAGCCTGGTGCTCGGGTGGCCCGCTCCGCCGCCGCCCGGGCCATCACGTCCCGGGGGATGACGGGGGCGTCGCGCCCCGTGCCGGCGTCCTCCGGCCCCTCGCCGGCCCGCTCCTCGTGGTACTCGGCCTCGACGTTGACCTGCCAGATCTCGTGCCCGGCGTCGAACAGGATGTTCTCGACGGTCAGCATCGCCGTGTACATCGAGTGGTCCTGGTTGTTGTACTTGTGCATGCCGTTGCGGCCGACGGGGTGCACGTTCGGCGCGTTGGCCTCGAGCCACCGGCGCAGCACCTCGACGTTGGCCCGGTAGCGGTCGTCGTAGACCGGATAGGCCTTGGGCATGCGGACCACGTAGCCGGACTCCACCCGCCCCGGCTGCACGAGGCCGAGGGCGGCGAGCTCCCGCTTGCCCAGCTCCACGAGGTCCTCGTCCTTCGAGGTCCACAGGTCGTCGCCCTCGAACACGAAGTACTCGAGGCCGAGGCAGGTCCGCCCGTCCTTGACCATGTACGGCGACCACGAGCCGAAGTTCTGGATGCGGCCGAGGCGCACGTTCGGGTCGTGGACGTAGATCCAGTTGTCCGGGAACCCGTCCTCGGCCGGGACGACCAGGGCGATCGTGAGGAAGTCGCGGTAGTGGAGGTCGTCCGCCGCGGCGCGCACCTCGTCGGGCACCGGCGGGTCCATGGCCCGCAGCAGGGCGGTGATCGGCATCGACGAGATCACCTCGTCGGCCGGGTAGGTCGTGACCGCGCCGCCGGTCTCGGCCTCCACGGCCACGGCCCGGCCCCCCTCGTGGCGGATGCGGCGCACGGTCGTGCCCATCTGCACCTTGGTGCCGGCCGCCTCGACCAGCTCCCTGCACCGCTCCCACATCATCCCGGGGCCGTGCTTCGGGTACTGGAACTCCTCGATGAGGGAGGTGATCTCCTTCTGGTTGCGCTTCGGGAGGACGGCGTTCATCACCGCCTTCCACAGGGACAGGTTCTTGATGCGCTGCGCCGCCCAGTCGGCCTGGATCTCGTGGGCCGGCACCCCCCACACCTTCTCGGTGTAGGTCTTGAAGAAGATGCGGTAGAGGCGGGCGCCGAAGCGGGCCGTCACCCAGCCCTCGAAGTTCGACTGGTCCTTCGGCGGGCGGATGCGGGCCCACACGTAGGAGGCGACGCACAGGACGGCCTCGAGCAGGCCCAGGTTGCGCAGCGCGTTGCCGGCCTTCAGCGGGTAGTCGAAGAACTTGCCGTTGTAGTAGATGCGGCTCATCCGGGGCCGCAGCAGGAAGTCCTCGTCCGGCAGGATCTCGTGCCAGAGCCGCTCGACGGCCCCCACCTTCGTGAAGAACCGGTGGCCGCCGATGTCGAAGCGCCACCCGTCCCGCTCGGCCGTGCGGCTGATGCCGCCGACGACGGTGTCGGCCTCGAGGACGGTGGAGGGGACGCCGTGCTTGGCCAGCTGGTAGGCGGCGGTGAGGCCGGCCGGTCCGGCCCCGATCACGACGACGTTGCCCGGCTTGTCGGCAGGCGGCATGGGGGTCTCGGTCGCTTTCCGTGGAGTTGGGGGAGTGTACGCGAGGGCGGGCCCGGGCCCGGGGGAGGGTCGACGGACCGCACGGGGGCCGCCGGTACAGTGCCCGGCGTGCCCGTGACGAGTCGCGCCCCGGCCGCCGCCGCGGGCGCGCCGCCTCGCTCCGGGCAGGCTACCGCCGGCGCCTCGCCGGCCACCACCGCCGCCGGGCGCCTCGTCTGGGCGGCCGTCGCCGGCCTCGTCGCCGTCGGCGTGGTGCTGCGGTTCGTCACCACCTCGCCGCTGTGGCTGGACGAGGCCATGTCGGTCAACATCGCCAAGCTGCCGCTCGGCGACATCCCCGCGGCGCTGCGCCACGACGGCCACCCGCCGCTCTACTACTTCCTCCTCCACGGCTGGATGGCCGTGTTCGGGCAGTCCGACGTCGCCGTGCGGGCCCTGTCGGGCGTCTTCGCCGTCGCCACCCTGCCGCTCACCTGGCTCGTGGCCCGGCGGGTGGGCGGGCGCGCCGCCGCCGTCGCCGGGCTGGTGGTGCTGGCCACCAACCCCTACGCCGTCCGCTACGCCACCGAGACCCGCATGTACTCGCTGGTGATGGTGCTGGTGCTGCTCGGCTGGCTGGCCGTGACGGCGGCCGCCGAGCGGGCGACGCCCGCCCGCCTCGCCGCGGTCGCCGTCCTGTCGGGCACCCTGGCCCTCACCCACTACTGGGCGTTCTACCTGGCGGCCGCGACCGCGGTCGTGCTGCTGGCCCGGCGCCGGTGGGCGGTCGTCGCCGCCCTCGTCGCCGGCGGCGTGCTGTTCCTGCCCTGGCTCCCGAGCTTCCTCGAGCAGGCGGCGCACACGGGCACGCCGTGGGCCGGCGCCGTCCGGCCGACCACCGTGCTCATGGCCACCGTGCTCGACTTCGCCGGCGGCCTGCCGAGCGAGGCCCAGCTGCTGGCGTTCGTGCTCGTCGGGCTGGCCGTGCTCGGCCTCGCCGGCCGGGCCGTCGACGGGCGGCGGGTCGAGCTCGACGTGCGCACCCGGCCCGAGGTCCGCCGCGAGCTGGTCGTCGCCGGGCTGACCCTCGCCGTCGGGTGCCTCGTCGGGTACGCCACGGCCAGCGCGTTCGCCAGCCGCTACGCCGCCGTCGTGTTCCCGCTGTTCGTCCTGGCCGTCGCCGTCGGCGCCACCCGCCTGGCGTCGCCGGCCACGAGGGCCGTCGTGCTCGCCGCCGTCGCCGTCCTCGGGCTCGTCGGCGGGGCGAGGAACGTGCTGGAGGACCGCACCCAGGGGGCCGAGCTGGCCGCCGCCATCGAGTCGACCGGCGCGGACGGGGACCTCGTGGTGTTCTGCCCCGACCAGCTGGCGCCGGCCGTCGACCGGGAGCTGGCCGACGGCATCGTGCGGGTGCCGTTCCCCGACCCGGCGTCCTCGCCCGAGCGGGTCGACTGGTACGACTACGCCGACCGCAACCAGGCGGCCGACGTCGGCTCCTTCGCCGCCGACGTGCTGGCCAGGGCGGGCGACCGGGCGGTGTACCTCGTGATCGCCCCCGGCTACGAGACCTTCGACGAGAAGTGCGAGGCGCTCCAGGCCACGCTCACCGCCGCCCGGCCCGGCGCCGCCGTCCTCGTGCCCGCCGACCCCCGCGTGTTCGAGCACGCCGGCCTCGTGCGCTTCCCGGCCGCCCCACCCGGCGGATGACCGTCGCCCCGCCGCGCCCTGCTGGGGGGATGACGGGCGCCCCGGCCCGCCCTGCCGGACGGGCAACCGGCGGCCCAGGGCGCCCCGGTCGGCGCGCCGCCCTGGGGGTGACCGGCGCCCCGGCCCGCCCTGCCGGGCGGGCAACCGGCGGCACCGTGCGACCCGGTCGGTGCCGGCCGCCTGCGCTGCCCGGCGACCGCCCCGCCCGCCGCCCCGCCGGGCAGGTCGCCGGCCGGCGCCGGCGATGACGGTCGGGCTGCGTCGGCGGCCTGCGGCCCGGGCGGCGGCGACCGTGCCGACCCGGCGGGGCCGCATCGTCCGGCACCCGGTGGCCGCCGACCTGCTCGCCGCCCTGCCCGGCTGGCTGCTGGCCCGGGCGCTCGTGGCCGCCGGGTTCGTGCTCGCCGCGGTGGTCTCCGACGAGCTGCGGCCCGGCGCCCGGCCCTTCCAGCTCACCCAGGGCCTGCTGGCCTGGGACGGCGAGTGGTACCGCCGCATCGCCGACCTCGGCTACGCCGGCACCGACCCCGAGGCCGTCCGCTTCTTCCCGCTGTTCCCGCTGCTCGGCCGGGCCCTCGCCGTCGTGCTCCCCGGCGGCGCCGAGGTCGCCCTCGTCGTCGTCGCCAACGCCGCCGCGCTGGCCGCGGGCGCGCTCGTCCACCGGCTCGTCCTCCTCGAGACCGGCGACCGCGACCAGGCCGTGCGGGCCGCCTGGCTGCTGGCCCTGGTGCCGCCGGCGTTCGTGCTGGCCTTCGCCTACGCCGAGCCGCTCATGCTGGCCCTGGCCGTCGGCGCCTTCCTCGGCCTCCGCCGCCGCCGGTGGCTGGCGGCCGGCGGCCTCGGCCTGCTCGCCGCGCTGGCCCGGCCGGTGGGCGCGGCGCTGGCCGTCGCCGCCGCCGTCGAGGCGGCGAGGGGCTGGCGGGCCGCCCCGCGCGCGGACCGCCTGCGCCGGGTGGCCGCCGTCCTCGGCCCGCTGGCCGGCGCGGCCGCCTACCTGGCCTGGTCGGCGGTGGCCGACGACGACGCGCTCGCGCCCCTGCGCCTCCAGGAGGGGTTCCGCGGCGAGCTGGTCGACCCGGTCAGCCGCCTCGTCGAGGGGGTGCGGGACGTGCTCGGCAGCGAGGCGCTGGGCGACGGCCTGCACCTGCCCTTCGCCGTCGCCGCCATCGCCCTCCTCGTCGTCGTCGCCCGCCGCTGGCCGGCCTCCTACACGGCGTTCGCCGCCGTCGTGGTCGTGATCGCCCTGTCGGCCGAGAACCTCAACTCGCTCGAGCGCTACGCGCTGAACGCCTTCCCGCTCGTGCTCGCCATCGGGTCGCTGACCGCCGGCCGCCGGGCCGAGGGGGCGGCCCTCGCCGTGTGCGGCGCCGGCCTGGCCGCGCTCACGACCCTCGCGCTCGTCGGCTCCTACGTGCCGTAGGCGACCTCCTCGAGGCGCCGGATGATCAGGATCTCCGAGGTGCGGAAGCTCGCCATGCGGCGGCTCCAGCAGTCGACCACCTCCCGCCCCTCGCCGGTGCGGAAGAACGTCGTCATCTGGCCCTCCTGGAGGTAGGCGTCGGCCCCGTCGACCACCTCCACGGTCCGATCCTTCAACGTCACCTGGAACCGCACGTCGTCACCGTACGAAACCGGGCCTGTGCGGAGGAAGACGGACAACCCTGTGGGTTGCCCTGTGGACGACCGGCTACAGGGCGGCGATGCGGGGGATCGCCGCCCTCGGCCCGAGGCGGGGCGGCCCGGCCCGGCCGGCCTCGATCAGCCGCAGCACCCGGCCCCGGTGGCCGGTGAACGGGGCCAGCAGCTCGAGCATCCGCTCGTCGGTGCCCCTCGGCTCGCCGGCCAGCGCCCAGGCCGCCTGGTGGGGGAGGTGGTAGTCGCCGACGGGCACGGCGTCGGCGTCGCCGAGGGCCCGCGACGCCACCTCGGCCGCCGTCCACGCCCCGACCCCGGCGACGGCCCGCAGCCCGGCCGCGGCCTCGGCCGGGGGCAGGGCGGCCAGCCGCTCGAGCGCCGCGGCCCGCCGGCAGGCCCGCCCGACGGTGTCGGCCCGCCGCCGCTCCACCCCGAAGCGGTGCCACGTCCACGACGGCAGGCCGGCCCAGGCCTCGGGGGGCGGGGGCACGAGCATCCCCGCCTCGCCGGCCGGCCCCGGCGCCGGCTCCCCGAGGGCGCGCACGAGCGCCACGTACGACCGCCTGGCCTGCCTGCCGGTCACCCGCTGCTCGAGCACGGCCGGGACCAGCGCCTCGACCACGGCGCCAGAGCGGGGGATGCGCAGGCCGGGCTGGCGCCGCCACAGCTCGGCCACCACCGGGTGGGCCGGGTCGAACCCGGCGACGTCGTCCTCCGCGCCGGCCAGCCCGGGCGCGGCGTCCAGGGCGGCGTCGGCGCCCGGGCCCCACGCCGTCGCCGTCACCGTGCACCCGCGGGTGG
>DASWMK010000200.1 GCA_036399815.1 Acidimicrobiales bacterium | reverse complement strand
CGTGGCGAGCACCACGAGGCTCCGCACTTCCCGAAGGACTCGGAGTAGCCGATGTTGATGCCGAGGAAGGTCAAGCACCGCAAGCAGCAGCGCGGCCGGCTGAAGGGCACGGCCAAGGGCGGCACCGCCGTCACGTTCGGGGACTACGGGATCCAGGCCCTGGAGCCCGGGTGGATCACCGCCCGCCAGATCGAGGCCGCCCGGATCGCCATGACCCGCCACATCCGCCGCGGCGGCAAGGTCTGGATCAACATCTTCCCGGACAAGCCCGTCACCGAGAAGCCGGCCGAGACCCGCATGGGCTCGGGCAAGGGCAACCCGGAGCGGTGGGTCGCGGTCGTCAAGCCCGGCCGGGTGCTGTTCGAGCTGTCCTACCCCGACCCCGCCGTCGCCAGGGCCGCCATCGAGCGGGCCATCCAGAAGCTGCCGCTGAAGGCCAGGTTCGTGGCCAGGGAGGAGGCGCTCTGATGGCCAAGCCGAGCGACATCCGCGAGCTCGACGACGGGGCGCTCACCGAGCGCCTCGACGAGGCCAAGGCCGAGCTGTTCAACCTGCGCTTCCAGCACGTGACCGGCCAGCTCGACAACACGTCGCGCCTGCGCCAGGTCCGTCGCGACGTGGCCCGGTACCTCACCGAGCTCCGGGAGCGCGAGATCGCCGCCGCCGAGGCGCTGGCGGCCGGGAAGGAGGCGTGATGGCCGAGGCCGTGCCGGCCCCGTCGCGGCCCAACCCCCGGAAGGTCCGGGAGGGGACGGTCGTGTCGAACGCCATGGAGAAGACGGCGGTGGTGGCCGTGATCGACCGGGTCCGCCACCCCCGCTACGCGAAGACCATGCAGCGCACCAAGCGCCTGTACGTCCACGACGAGGCCAACGACCTCCGGGTCGGCGACCGCGTGCGGGTCCAGGAGACCCGCCCGCTGTCCAAGCTGAAGCGCTGGCGGGTCGTCGAGGTGCTGGAGCGTGCCAAGTGATCCAGCAGGAGTCCCGCCTCCGGGTGGCCGACAACTCCGGCGCCAAGGAGGTGCTCTGCATCAAGGTGCTGGGCGGCTCGAAGCGCCGCTACGCCTCGATCGGCGACATCTTCGTCGCCACCGTCAAGGACGCCATCCCCGGCGCCGGCGTGAAGAAGGGCGACGTCGTGAAGTGCGTCGTCGTCCGGACCAAGAAGGAGAAGCGGCGGCCGGACGGCTCCTACATCCGCTTCGACGAGAACGCCGCCGTCCTCATCAACGACCAGCAGCAGCCACGAGGCACCCGTATCTTCGGCCCGGTCGGCCGGGAGCTGCGGGACAAGCGCTTCATGCGCATCGTGTCGCTCGCACCCGAGGTGCTCTAGCCATGGCAGGACTGAAGATCAAGAAGGGTGACCGCGTCCGCGTGCTCACCGGCAAGGACCGGGGCAAGGAGGGCGAGGTCATGCGGGCCATGCCCCGGGAGGGCAAGGTCATCGTCGACGGCGTCAACGTCGCCCGGAAGCACCAGAAGGCGACCAGGGCGACCATGCAGGGCGGGATCATCGACAAGGACATGCCGATCCCGGTGGCCAACGTCGCCATCCTCTGCAACCGCTGCGGGCCGACCAGGGTCGGCTACCGCTTCGACCCGGACGGCACCAAGATCCGGATCTGCAAGAAGTGCGGGGGTGACCTCTGATGGCCGACACCGCCGCGCCCACCCGCGAGCGGCCCCGCCTCAAGCGTCGCTACGACGAGGAGATCAGGGACCGCCTGAAGGAGCAGCTCGAGCTGGGCAACGTCATGGAGGTGCCCCGGTTCGAGAAGGTCGTGCTCAACATGGGCGTTGGCCGGGCGACCCAGCAGCCGTCGCTGCTCGAGGGCGCCGTCCGCGACCTCACCACGATCGCCGGCCAGAAGCCGCTCGTCACCAGGGCGAAGAAGTCGATCGCCGGCTTCAAGCTCCGCACCGGCAACGCCATCGGCGCCAAGGTCACCCTGCGGGGCGACCGCATGTGGGAGTTCCTCGACCGGCTCATCAGCCTGGCCATCCCCCGCATCCGCGACTTCCGAGGGCTGCCCACCGGCGGCTTCGACGGGCGCGGCAACTACACGTTCGGCGTGACCGAGCAGATCATCTTCCCCGAGATCGACTACGACAAGATCGACGCTCCTCGGGGCATGGACATCACCATCGTCACCACCGCCCGCACCGATGCCGAGGGTCGCGCCCTGCTCGACGCCTTCGGCTTCCCGTTCCGTCGTGAGGGTCAGTCCTGATGGCCAAGAAGGCGCTCATCGAGAAGCAGCAGCGCAAGCCGAAGTTCAAGGTGCGGGCCTACACCCGCTGCCGGCGGTGCGGGCGACCGCGCGCCGTCTACCGCAAGTTCGGCCTGTGCCGCATCTGCCTGCGAGAGCTGGCCCATCTCGGGGAGATCCCCGGCATGACGAAGGCGAGCTGGTGAGGGAGGTTCGCCGATGACCATGACCGATCCCATCGCGGACATGCTGACCCGGATCCGCAACGCCAACGTCGCCATGCACGACGAGGTGCGGATGCCGTCGTCGAAGCTCAAGGAGGCCCTGGCGGCCATCCTCCAGAAGGAGGGCTACATCGCCGGCTTCGAGGTCGACGACGACCCGGACCGACCGGGCCGCGTGCTCACGATCACCATGAAGTACTCGCCCGAACGGGCCCGCACGATCTCCGGCCTGCGCCGGGTGTCGAAGCCGGGCCTGCGCGTCTACACCAAGGCCGACAAGGTGCCGCGGGTGCTGGGCGGGCTGGGCGTGGCCGTCCTGTCGACCAGCCAGGGGCTGCTCACCGACCGCGAGGCGCGCCAGCGCCGCGTGGGCGGCGAGGTCCTCTGCTTCGTGTGGTGAGAGGAGGACCATGTCGCGCATCGGCCGATCGCCGATCCCCGTCCCCGACGGCGTCCAGGTGAGCATCGAGGGCCGCCGCGTCACCGTGTCGGGCCCCCGCGGCTCGCTCACCCGCGAGCTGCCCGGCGCGATCACCGTCCGCCAGGACGACGGCCAGCTGCTCGTCGAGCGGCCCGACGACGAGCGCCAGAACCGGGCCCTGCACGGGCTCGTCCGCTCGCTCGTCAACAACATGGTCGTCGGCGTCACCGCCGGGTTCCGCAAGGACCTCGAGATCGTCGGCGTCGGGTACCGGGCCACCGCCCAGGGCCCGACCCGCATGGAGCTCGCCCTCGGCTACAGCCACTCGGTGCCCGTCGACGCGCCGGAGGGCATCACCTTCGAGGTGCCGGCCCCGACCCGCATCTCGGTGCTCGGCGTCGACAAGGAGGTCGTCGGCCAGGTGGCCGCCGACATCCGGGCCCTTCGCAAGCCCGAGCCCTACAAGGGCAAGGGCGTGCGCTACGCGGGCGAGCAGATCATCCGCAAGGCCGGGAAGACCGGGAAGTAAGGACGCACCAACGATGAGCATCTCCGCAGCACGCAAGCGGTCCGCCCGGCTCCGCCGCCACCGCCGGGTCCGCAAGAAGGTCGTCGGCACCCCGGCGCGGCCCCGCCTCGCCGTGTTCCGCTCGAACCGCCACATCGTCGCCCAGGTCATCGACGACCGCGCCGGCCGCACGCTGGCCGCGGCGTCGACCCTCGAGGCCGACCTGCGCACCGGCGCGACCGGCAACAAGGAGGCGGCCGCGGCCGTCGGCCGCCGCGTGGCCGAGCGGGCGCAGGCGGCCGGCATCACGGCCGTCGTGTTCGACCGGGGCGGGTTCCGCTACCACGGCCGCGTCGCGGCCCTCGCCGACGCGGCGCGCGACGCCGGACTGGAGCTCTGACATGCCCGCACCCGACGCCCAGCTGCGTGACTCCCGGGTCATCAACATCAACCGGGTCGCCAAGGTCGTGAAGGGCGGCCGCCGGTTCTCGTTCACCGCGCTGGTCGTGGTGGGCGACGGCGCCGGCCGGGTCGGCCTCGGCTACGGCAAGGCCAAGGAGGTGCCCCTCGCCATCCAGAAGGGCACCGAGGAGGCCAGGAAGAACCTGTTCGAGGTCGCCCTCGCCGGCACCACGATCACCCACCCGGTGATCGGCGAGACCGGCGCCGGCCGGGTCCTGCTGAAGCCGGCCGCCCCCGGCACCGGCGTGATCGCCGGCGGCGCGGCGCGGGCCATCCTCGAGGAGGCCGGCATCCACGACGTCCTCTGCAAGTCGCTCGGGTCGGCCAACCACATCAACGTGGCCAGGGCGACGATCGCCGGGCTGCGGGCCCTGAAGCGGCCCGACGAGGTCGCCCGCCTCCGGGGCCTCGCGCCCGAGGAGTTCGTGCCGACCGGCCTGCTGCGGGCCTACAAGGAGACCCGCCGCGGCCCGCACGTGCCGGAGGAGGTCGCCTGACCATGGCGCTCAAGGTCACCCAGGTGCGCTCGTCCATCGGCACCAAGCCCAAGCAGCGGGGCACGCTCCGGGCCCTCGGCCTCGGCCGCATCGGCCGCAGCCGCACCATGCCGGACCGCCCCGAGATCCGGGGGATGCTGGCCAAGGTCCCCCACCTCGTCACCGTCGAAGAGGTCGACTCGTGAAGCTCCACGACCTGCACCCCGCCCCCGGCTCGGTCAAGTCCCGCCGCCGCGTCGGCCGGGGCACCGCCGGCAAGGGCGGCAAGACCGCCGGCCGGGGCACGAAGGGCCAGGGCGCGCGCGGCGCCGTCCGGCCCGGGTTCGAGGGCGGCCAGATGCCGCTCCAGCGCCGGATGCCGAAGCTGCGGGGGTTCAAGAACCCGTTCAGGGTCGAGTACCAGGCCGTCAACCTCGACGTCGTGGCCGACACCGGCCTCGACGAGATCTCCCCCGAGGTGCTCCACCAGCGCGGCCTCGTCCACAAGGGCGCGCTCGTGAAGATCCTCGGGCGGGGCGAGATAGGCCGGGCCGTCACCGTCCGGGCCCACGGCTTCTCGAAGAGCGCCGAGGCCGCCATCACGGCCGCGGGGGGTACGGTTGAGGTCCTCCCGCCGCCGTTCGGCGCCGGTCGCCCGGCGGCCAAGGGCAACGCCCTCACCAACCGCTGAACCACCCGTAACCCGACCGAACAGGAGCCGTTCCGGTGCTCTCCAGCCTGCGGAACATGTTCAAGGTGCCGGATCTCCGGAACAAGATCCTGTTCACCCTGCTCATGATCATGCTCTACCGCCTGGGCGCCCACGTCCCGGTGCCGGGGGTGGACCTCGAGGCGGTCAGGACCCTCGAGACCAGGGCCGAGCAGGGCGGCGTGCTCGGGTTCCTGAACCTGTTCTCCGGCGGCGCGCTCACCCAGTTCGCGATCTTCGCGTTGGGGATCATGCCGTACATCACCTCGTCAATCATCATGCAGATCCTGACGGTGGTGATCCCGAAGCTCGAGCAGTGGCAGCAGCAGGGCGCCGTCGGCCAGCGGAAGATCACCCAGTGGACCCGCTACGTGACCGTGGCCATCGCCATCATGCAGTCCACCGGGCTCACGTTCCTGTTCCACAACGGCGGTGGCGGGTTCATCGGCGGCCGGTCCAACACCACCGGGCTCGACCTCGTGCCCGAGTTCACCGCCCCCCGGGTGCTGCTGATCGTCCTCACCCTCACCGCCGGCACCGCCCTCCTCATGTGGATGGGCGAGCTCGTCACCCAGCGGGGCATCGGCAACGGCATGTCGCTGCTGATCTTCACCTCGGTGGTCAGCACCCTGCCCTTCGAGGCCGGCGCCGTGCGCCAGGAGGCCGGTAACACCACGTTCGTGATCCTCGTGGTGCTGGCCCTCGTCATCCTCGTCTCGATCGTGTTCATCGAGCAGGGCCAGCGCCGCATCCCGGTCCAGTTCGCCAAGCGGGTGGTCGGCCGGCGCATGTACGGCGGCCAGAGCACCTACATCCCGCTCAAGGTGAACCAGTCCGGCGTCATCCCGATCATCTTCGCCAGCTCGGTGCTCTACCTGCCGCTGCTGCTCAGCAACGTCCTGCCGAGCGACGGGTGGGGGGCGAGCGTCCAGCGCTTCGTGAACGACCACGTCGTCAGCCAGGACAGCCCGCTCTACATCACCCTCTACGGCCTGCTGATCATCGGGTTCGCCTACTTCTACACGGCGATCACGTTCGACCCGGCCAAGCAGGCCGACACCATCCGCAAGCAGGGCGGGTTCATCCCCGGCATCCGGCCAGGTCCCCAGACCGAGCGGTACCTCGGCAAGATCCTGAACCGCATCACCCTGCCCGGCGCCTTGTTCATCGCCGTCATCGCCCTGCTGCCCTCGGTGCTGCTCGCCGCGGCCGACGTCCAGCGCTTCCCGTTCGGCGGGACCTCGATCCTCATCGCCGTCGGCGTCGCCCTCGAGACGATGAAGCAGATCGACAGCCAGCTGATGATGCGCAACTACGAGGGGTTCCTCCGGACGTGACCACCCGCCTGGTCCTCCTGGGCCGACAGGGGGCTGGCAAGGGCACGCAGGCCGCCAACCTCGCCGCCCACTACGACATCCCCCACATCTCGACCGGCGACATCCTCCGGGCGGCGGCCACCGAGGGCACCGAGTTCGGCCGCAAGGCCAAGGAGTACATGGACGCCGGCGCCCTCGTGCCCGACGACGTGATGATCGGCGTCGTCCAGGAGCGCCTGGGCCGCGACGACGCCCGCACCGGCTTCCTGCTCGACGGGTTCCCGAGGACGAAGGGGCAGGCGGAGGGCATCGACGGCTACGTCGACCTCGTCGTCAACCTCGACGTGCCGAGGGACGTGGTCCTCGCCCGGCTGGAGAGCCGGCGGGTATGCGAGACGTGCGGGGCGATCTACTCGACCAACCGGCCGCCGAAGGACGACTGGCGCTGCGACCGCGACGGCGGCCCCGTCGTCCAGCGCCACGACGACACCACCGACGCCATCAACCGCCGCCTCGACCTCTACGAGCGGGAGACGGCGCCCCTCGTCGACTGGTACGCCGACCGGGGGCTGCTCGTCACCGTCGACGGCCAGGGGACCACCGAGGAGGTCGCCGACCGGCTCCACGCCGCCATCGACGGGAGGCTCAGGTCGTGAGGCGGTCGGCCGAGGAGATCGCCAAGATGCGCCGGGCCGGCCGGGTCGTGGCCGAGATGCACGAGCGCATCAGGGCGGCCATCCGCCCGGGGGTGACCACCGCCGAGCTGGACCGGGTCGGCCGGGACGTGATCGAGCGGCGGGGCGCCCGGTCCAACTTCCTCGGCTACCACGGGTTCCCGGCCGTGATCTGCGCCTCCCCGAACGACGTCATCGTCCACGGGATCCCCGGGCCCTACCGGCTGAAGGAGGGCGACGTCATCTCGATCGACTGCGGGGCGGTCGTGCAGGGCTACCACGGCGACGGCGCCTTCACGGCGCCCGTCGGCCAGGTGTCCGAGGAGGCGTCGCGGCTGCTGAAGGTCACCGAGGAGAGCCTCTTCGCCGGCATCGCCCAGATGGTCGACGGCAACCGCATCTCCGACATCGGCCACGCCGTGCAGACGGTGGCCGAGGCGGCCGGGTTCTCCGTCGTCCGGGAGTACGTGGGCCACGCCATCGGCACGGCCATGCACGAGCGGCCGGAGGTGCCGAACTTCGGCCCGCCGGGCCAGGGCCCGAAGCTCCGGGCCGGCAACGTGTTCGCCGTCGAGCCCATGGTCAACGTCGGCGCCCCGGGCACCCGCCTGCTCGACGACGGCTGGAGCGTGGTGACGGCGGACGGCAGCCTGTCGGCCCACTTCGAGCACACGATCGCCATCACCGACGACGGCCCGGAGATCCTGACGGTGCCCTGAGCGGCGCCCCCAGCCCCCGGGTTGGCCGGGGCGGCGGCGTCCACTATGATTGTCGGTCGCCCTGTGTTGCCGCGCCTGGTTCAGCGCGGCTTCCGCCTGGTTCGAGGAGATCCAACTGGCAAAGCCCAAGGAAGACGCGATCGTGCTGGAGGGAACGGTGGTCGAGCCCCTCCCCAACGCCATGTTCCGGGTCGAGCTGGAGAACGGCCACAAGGTCCTGGCCCACATCTCCGGGAAGATGCGGATGCACTACATCAGGATCCTCCCCGGCGATCGCGTCCAGGTGGAGCTGACGCCGTACGACCTGTCCCGCGGCCGCATCACCTATCGCTACAAGTAGGCAGCCATGAAAGTGCGCCCCAGCGTCAAGAGAATCTGCGAGAAGTGCAAGGTGATCCGCCGGCGCGGTCGCGTCCAGGTCATCTGCACCAACCCCCGGCACAAGCAGCGGCAGGGGTAGGAGGAAGCGAATGGCTCGCATCGCCGGCGTCGACGTGCCCCGCGAGAAGCGGATGGAGGTCGCGCTCACCTACATCTACGGGATCGGCCGGACCACGGCGTCCCAGATCTGCGAGGCGACCGGGATCGACCCCGGCACGAGGGCCCGGGACCTCACCGACGAGGAGGTCACCCGGATCAGGAACTGGATCGACGGCAACCTGAAGGTCGAGGGCGACCTCCGCCGGGACGTCGACCAGGACATCCGCCGCAAGATCGAGATCGGCTGCTACCAGGGCCTCCGCCACCGGCGCGGGCTCCCGGTCCACGGGCAGCGCACCCACACCAACGCCCGGACCCGCAAGGGCCCGAAGAAGCCGGTCGCCGGCAAGAAGAAGACGGTGAGGAAGCACTAGATGGCCAAGCCCAAGCCGGGTGGTCGGCGGCCCCGCCGCCGCGAGCGCAAGAACGTCGCCTACGGCGTCGCCCACATCAAGAGCTCGTTCAACAACACGATCATCGCCATCACCGACCAGGAGGGGAACGTGCTCTCCTGGGCCTCGGCCGGCAACGTCGGGTTCAAGGGGTCCCGCAAGTCGACGCCGTTCGCCGCCCAGATGGCGGCCGAGCAGTGCGCGCGGCGGGCCATGGAGCACGGCGTCCGCAAGGTCGACGTGGTGGTCAAGGGCCCGGGCTCGGGCCGCGAGACCGCCATCCGCTCCCTCCAGAGCGCCGGCATCGAGGTCACCGGCATCAAGGACGTCACCCCGGTGCCCCACAACGGGTGCCGTCCCCCCAAGCGCAGGAGGGTCTGAGGCCAGGATGGCTCGTTACATCGGTCCGGTCTGCCGGCTCTGCCGCCGGGAGCGGATGAAGCTGTACCTGAAGGGCGCCAAGTGCGACTCGATGAAGTGCCCGATCGAGCGGCGCCCCTACCCGCCCGGCGAGCACGGCCGGGCCCGCCAGCGCCAGGGGTCGGAGTACCTCGTCCAGCTGCGTGAGAAGCAGAAGGCCCGCCGCATCTACGGCCTGATGGAGAAGCAGTTCCGGAACCTGTACGCCGAGGCCAACCGCCAGCAGGGCGTCACCGGCGAGAACCTCCTGCGCATGCTCGAGCTGCGCCTCGACAACGTCGCCTACCGGGCCGGCTGGGGCGCGAGCCGGGCCCAGGCGCGCCAGCTCGTGCGCCACGGGCACGTCCGGGTCAACGGCCGGCGGGTCACGGTGCCGAGCTACCAGGCCCGCAAGGGCGACGTCGTCACCCTGGGCGACAAGGCCAGGGCGATGATCGTCGTCCGCCACAACCTCGACACGATCGACCGCTCCACGCCGCCGTGGCTCGAGACGGGCGAGGGCGGCGCCGCCGTCACCGTCCGGGACCTGCCGCTGCGCGAGCACATCGACGTGCCCGTGCGCGAGCAGCTCATCGTCGAGCTCTACTCGAAGTAACCACCTCTCCCCCCGCGAAGGACGCGTCATGCTGGTCATCCAACGCCCGACCGTCGAGCCGCTGGGCGAGGCCGAGGGCAACCGCCAGCGGTTCTCGATCAGCCCGCTCGAGCCCGGCTTCGGCCACACCATCGGCAACTCGCTGCGCCGCACCCTGCTGTCGTCGATCCCCGGCGCCGCCATCACCCAGGTGCGCTTCGACGACGCGCTGCACGAGTTCGACACGATCCCCGGCTGCACCGAGGACGTCACCGACATCATCCTGAACCTGAAGGACATCGTCCTCACGTCGACCTCGGACGAGCCGGTCACCGTCCGCCTCGACGTGCGCGGCCCCGCCGACGTCACCGCCGGCGACCTCCAGACCCCGGCCGACGTCGAGATCCTCAACGGCGACCTGCACGTCGCCACCCTGAACGGCAGCGGCCGCCTCGCCGTCGACCTGACCATCGAGCGGGGCAGGGGCTACCTGTCGGCCGACCGGGGCAAGGCCACCTCGACCATCGGCGTGATCCCGGTCGACGCCATCTTCTCCCCGGTGCGCCGGGTGACCTTCGAGGTCGAGCCCACCCGGGTGGAGATGTCCACCGACTACGACCGCCTCGTGCTCGACATCGAGACCGACGGCTCGATCACGCCCCGCGACGCCCTCGCCTCCGCGGGCGCCACCCTCCGCACCCTCGTCCAGCTGGTCGAGGAGATGAGCGACCAGCCCCTCGGGCTCGAGCTCGGCGAGGTGGCCGGGGCCAGCGCCGGGTCGCCCGACCTGGACCTGCCGATCGAGGACCTCGACCTGTCCGAGCGCCCCCGCAACTGCCTCAAGCGGGCGCAGGTCAACACCATCGGCGAACTGCTCCAGAAGACCGAGGACGACCTGCTCGCCATCACGAACTTCGGGCAGAAGTCGCTCGACGAGGTGATCCAGAAGCTGGACGAGCGCGGGCTGTCGCTGCGCAGGAAGGACTAGGACGATGCCCGCCACCCCCCGCAAGTCGCGCCGGTTCGGCGGCGACGCCGCCCACCAGCGGCTGATGATGGCCAACCTGGTCGCCTCGCTCGTCGCGGCCGAGGCCCTCGTCACCACCGAGGCCAAGGCCAAGGCGCTGCGCCCGGTGGCCGAGAAGATGATCACCAAGGCGAAGAAGGGCGGCGTCCACCGCCACCGCCAGGTGGTCTCCTTCCTCGGCGACAAGGACATGGCCCACAAGCTGTTCGAGGAGATCGGGCCCCGCTACGCCGACCGCAACGGCGGCTACACCCGGATCCTGAAGCTCGGCCCGCGCCACGGCGACAACGCGCCGATGGCGCGCATCGAACTGGTCTGACGCTCTTCGAGCCGGAGCCGGCCGGCCCGCGCCCACCGCTGGCGCGGGTCCGGATGACCGTCGCCTACGACGGGCGGGGGTTCTCCGGGTTCGCGCCCAACCCCGGCGTGCGCACGGTCGGCGGCGTGCTCGCCGACGCGCTGGCCCGGGTGCTCGGCCACCCGGTCACGCTGGCCTGCGCCGGCCGCACCGACAGCGGGGTCCACGCCTGGGGCCAGGTCGTCAGCTTCGACACGGGCGCCGACCGGCTCGACCTCGACCGGCTGCGCGACGCGGTCAACCACCAGGTCGGCCCGGCCGTCGTCGTCCGCCACGCGGCGGTCGCCCCCGACGGGTTCGACGCCCGCCACTCGGCCACGGCCAGGGTCTACCGCTACACGGTGCTGAACCGGGCCGTCCCCGACCCGTTCCTCGCGGCCACGGCCTGGCACGTGCCGACCCCGCTCGACCTGCCGGCCATGCGCCTCGGCGCCGACGCCCTCGTCGGCGAGCACGACTTCTCCTCGTTCTGCCGGGCGGCGAGGCGGGCCGACCCGCCGCCGTCGCTCGTCCGCCGGGTGGTCGAGGCCCGCTGGGAGGACCTGGGCGACGGCCTGCTGCGGTTCGGGATCGAGGCGAACGCGTTCTGCCACCAGATGGTCCGCAGCCTGGTCGGGACCCTCGTCGACATGGGGCGCGGCCGCCTGCGGGCCGGGGAGATGACGACGATCCTGCGGTCCGGGGACCGGCACCGGGCGGGCAACCTGGCCCCGCCCCACGGGCTGTGCCTGTGGCTGGTCCGCTACGACGGCGACGACGGCTACGAGACCAGCGCGACCCCGTAGCCCTCGCCCTTCAGGGCGTTGACGACCTCGCCGCCGTGGTCGGGGTCGCGGGCCTCGACGGTCAGCAGGATCTCGACCTCGTCCACCCCGACCCGGGGCCCGGCCCGGTGGTGCTCGACGTCGAGCACGTTGAGCCCGTGGGCGGCGACGACCCGGGCGACGTCGGCCAGGGCGCCGGGGCGGTCCTTCACGACCACCCGCATCATCAGGTAGCGGCCGGCCGCCGACAGGCCGTGCTCGATCAGCTTGATGAGCAGCAGCGGGTCGACGTTGCCGCCGGACAGGACGGCGACGGCCGGGCCGGTGCCGGCCACCTTCCCGGCCAGCAGGGCGGCGACCCCGACGGCGCCCGACGGCTCCACGACCGCCTTGGCCCGCTCGAGCAGGAGGATCAGGGCCCGGCCGATCTCCTCGTCGGAGACGGTGACGATGTCGTCCACGTAGGCCTCGACGTGCTCGAGGGTGAGCGGGGTGGGCTCCTTCAGGGCGATGCCGTCGGCCATCGTGGACAGGGCCCCGAGGCGGACGCAGCGCCCGGCGTAGAGCGAGGCGGCCATCGACGCCGCGCCCTCGGCCTCGACGCCGACGATGCGCACCCCCGGCCGGGTGGCGGCCAGGGCGACGGCGACGCCGGAGATGAGCCCGCCCCCGCCGACCGGGACGAGCACGACCTCGGCGTGCGGCGCCTCGTCGGCCAGCTCGAGGCCGAGCGTGCCCTGGCCGGCGATGATCAGCGGGTCGTCGAAGGGGGGGACGTAGCGGGCGCCGGTCTCCTCGGCGTAGGCCTTGGCCATCAGGATGCAGTCGTCGACGACGTCGCCGGCCAGGCGGATCTCGGCCCCGTAGGCCCTCGTCGCCTCGACCTTCGGGAACGTCGCCGTCACCGGCATGAAGATCGTGCTCTTCAGCCCGCACAGGCTGGCGGCGAGGGCGACGCCCTGGGCGTGGTTGCCGGCCGAGGCGGCGACGACGTCGGTGCCCGGCAGCAGGTGGGAGATGCGGTTGTAGGCGCCCCGGATCTTGAAGGACCCGGTCCGCTGGAGGTGCTCGGACTTGAGCAGCACCTGGCGCCCGCACATGCCGCTCAGCGAGTCGGACACGCCGGTCGGCGTCGGCCGGAGGACGGGCTGGACCCGGGCCCTCGCGGCCCTGACGTCGTCGACGGTGATCACGGCGCCGCCGTGGGCGAGGGGTGCTCCACGAGCGTCGTCGCCTCCTCGGGACCGGTGGTGGGCGGTGCCGGCCCGGTCACCGGGCGGCAGGGAGCCGGATCGTACCCGCCCCCCGCGCGGGCAGGCACGCTGAGCGGTCGGCCGCTGGGCTCGATCCCGAGGGGCGGGGGGCGGCGGGCCGGCGGTCAGGCCAGGGCGAGCGCGACGCCGGCGAGGACGGCGTTGCAGCCGACGATGGCGGCGACCACCGTGCGGTAGACGGTCTTCGTCTCCTGGTGCATGGCCGACAGCAGGCGGTGCTCGAGCGCCTCGAACCGCAGCTCCATCTCGCCGCGCAGGTGGTCGATGTCGCGCCTGGTGGCGACGTCGTCCCAGCCGACGGGCGGGAGGTGCTCCATGAGCGTGGTCGCCTCTTCCTGGCCGATCGCCTGCTCGAGTGCCTGGTACAGCCGGTGGCGCGTCGCCTCGGTGATGGCCATCGTCGGTCCTCCGCCGTCGTCTCGCCGATCCGAGGGCGGCCCGAAGCTCGCCGAGGCTCCCGCTGGCGGAGATGCTACGCCAGCCGGGCGGGGGGAGGGCTACGCCGGGGCGCGGTGCTCGTTGACCTGGAGCGGCAGGCCGTCGGGGTCGGCGACGACCAGCGACCGGCCGAAGGGCTCGTCGGTGATGCCCCGCACGATCGTCGCCCCGGCGGCCCGCAGCTCGCGCAGCACGTCCTCCAGCCGCCCCGGGGCCACGAAGGCGAGCTCGACCCGGCCGTGGCCGCCGCCCGCGGCCTCGGCGTCGGGCGGCGCGGCGTCGCTCAGGTGCAGGGCGAGCACGGCCCGGTCGCCGGCCCGCAGCTCGTTCCACTGGTCGTCGACGGGACGGGGCGCCTCGAAGCCCAGGCGCTGGTAGAACGCCACCGACGCGGCCATGTCCCGCACGAACACGATGGGCATCAGCGTGAGCTCCATCGGCGCGGACCCTACCGCGGTGGTTTGCCGCTCCCCGGCACCGCCTCTATGCTGGTCTGTCGCTCTGGTGCGCCTCCCGGCGCGCCGCGCGAGACACCTTGCGAGGAAGGGCCCGTGCGCACGTTCTCACCGAAAGCAGCTGACATCGATCGCGCCTGGTTCGTGATCGACGCCGACGGGCTCGTGCTCGGTCGGATGGCGACCGAGGCGGCCAGGGTGCTGCGCGGCAAGCACAAGCCGATCTTCGCCCCCCACCTCGACACCGGCGACCACGTCATCGTCGTCAACGCGGCGAAGGTCGTCCTCACCTCCGGCAAGGCCGAGCGCAAGCCGGTCCACCGCCACACCGGCTACCCGGGCGGGCTGAAGCAGCACACCTACGCGCAGGAGCTGGCCACCCGGCCCGAGGAGGCCGTCCGCCGCACGATCCGGGGGATGCTCCCGAAGGGCCGCCTGGGCCGCCAGATGGCGAAGAAGCTCAAGGTGTACGCCGGGCCGACCCACCCCCACGCCGCCCAGCAGCCGCGGCCGCTCGAGCTCGCCGCCGCCCGCCGCACCGCCTGACCCGAGGACCGAGGACCATGCCGAAGCCCCTCATCCAGTCGACCGGCCGCCGCAAGGAGGCCGTCGCCCGCGTCCGTGTCCGGCCGGGCTCCGGGAAGGTGACGATCAACCGCCGCGACCTCGCCGAGTACTTCCCCTCCGAGACGCACCGGATGATCGTCACCGAGCCGCTGCGGCTCACGAACACCGCCGAGGTCTACGACGTCGACGCCACCCTCGACGGCGGCGGGGTGTCCGGCCAGGCCGGCGCCCTTCGCATGGGCCTGGCCCGCGCCCTCGCCGGCCTCGACGACGAGCTCCGCCCCTCCCTCAAGAAGGCCGGGTTCCTCACCCGCGACGCGAGGGAGAAGGAGTCGAAGAAGTACGGGCTGAAGAAGGCCCGCAAGGCGCCCCAGTACTCGAAGCGCTGATCCCCGCGGGGGCTGGCAGGTGCTGCGCTTCGGCACCGACGGCGTCCGCGGCGTCGCCAACGCCGAGCTGACCCCGGAGCTGGTCCTCGCGCTCGGTCGCGCCGCCGCCCGGGTGCTCGGCGGCGACCGGTTCGTCGTCGGCCGCGACACCCGCTGGTCGGGCCCGCTCGTCGAGGCCGCCCTGTGCGCGGGGCTGGCGGCCGAGGGCGCCGACGTCGACCGGGTCGGCGTGGTCCCCACCCCCGCCGTGGCCTGGCTGTCGGCGGCGGACGGCGTCCCCGGCGCGGCGATCTCCGCGTCGCACAACCCGTTCCCCGACAACGGGGTCAAGCTGTTCGCGCCGGGCGGCCGCAAGCTCCCCGACGCCGTCGAGGACGACATCGAGCGGGTGCTCCGCGAGGTGCTCGCCGGCGGCGCGGCCGACGGCGACCGGCCGGTCGGCGACGGGGTCGGCCGGGTCGTGGACCGGGCCGAGGCGGCCGAGCGGTGGATGGCGGCGGTGGCGGCGACGGTCGAGGGCCGCCGGCTCGACGGGCTCTCGGTCGTGGTCGACTGCGCCAACGGCGCCGTCTCCGCAGCGGCGCCGGACGTCCTGCGGCGGCTGGGCGCCGACGTGACCGCCATCCACGACGAGCCCGACGGCCGCAACATCAACGACGGCTGCGGGTCGACGTCGCCGGGCGACCTGTGCCGGGCGGTCGTGGCCGCCGGCGCCGACGCCGGCCTGGCCTTCGACGGCGACGCCGACCGGGTCGTGGCCGTCGACGCCGCCGGCCGCCTGGTCGACGGCGACCACCTCATCGCCATGTGCGCGACCGATCTCCGCGACCGGGGCCGGCTGGCCGGCGACACCGTCGTCGTCACCGTGATGAGCAACCTCGGGTTCCGCCTCGCCATGGCCGAGCGGGGGATCGAGGTGGTGGAGACGGCGGTCGGCGACCGGTACGTGCTCGAGGCGCTCGACGCCGGCGGCTGGTCCCTCGGCGGCGAGCAGTCCGGCCACGTCGTGTTCCACGACCTGGCGACGACCGGCGACGGGCTGCTGACCGGCGTCCAGGTCCTCGACCTCGTCCACCGCAGCGGCCGCCCGCTGGCCGACCTGGCCGCCGGGGCGATGACCCGCCTGCCCCAGGTGCTGCGCAACGTGGCGGTCGCCGAGCGGCGGCCGACGATCGCCGACGAGGTGGCCGACGACGTCGCCGCCGTCGAGGCCGACCTCGGCGAGCGGGGCCGGGTGCTGATCCGCCCGAGCGGGACCGAGCCGGTCGTGCGGGTGATGGTCGAGGCCGAGCGGCCGGAGGTGGCGGAGGCCGCCGCCGCCCGCCTGGTCGACGCCGTCCGCCGCGTCGCCGGCGGCTGACCGGGCGCCCGGGAGCCTGTCGCACCCCCCACCTACACTTGGCGGCCATGTGCGGGATCGTCGCCATCCTCCGTCGCCCCCACCGCCGGCCCCAGCCGTCGCCGGCCGAGCTGACCGACCCGCTCGACGCCGCGCTCCACGCGCTCGACGGGCGGCCGGACCGGGCGGCGCTGGCCGCTGCCGCGGAGGCCGTCGAGTCGGTCGACCGCCTGCTCCGGGGCGTGCCCGGCCTGCTCGCGCTGACGGGGAGCGCGGCGCTGCCGGCCGCCGTCGACGGGCGGGTGGCGGCCGTCGAGGAGCGGGTCGCCGCCGTCGAGGCCGCCCTCGACGAGGGCGCGGCGGACGTCTCGGAGGGCGAGCAGGAGGCCGTCAACGCCGCCATCATCCGCCTGAAGGACGCCACCTGGGCCGTGCGCCGCGACCGGCTCCGCACGGTCAGGGCGACGGCCGACCTCGCCGGCCGGGACGCCTCGGCCGCCGGCCTGGCCGCGTTCTCGACGATCCAGTCGGCCCTGTCGGCCATCGACCGGCTGGAGGTCAGGGGCCGCGACTCGGCCGGCGTCCACGTGCTCGTCACCGGCCACGGGCTCGACCTCGACGGCCCCGCCGTCCGGGCCCTGCTCGACCGCCGGGCCGCCGACCCGCTGTTCCTGTCGACCGCCGTCCGCCGGGTGCCGGCCGGCGCCGACGGGCAGGCCGCGCTGAGCTTCGTCTACAAGGCGGCGGCCGAGATCGGCGAGCTGGGCGACAACACGAGGGCCATCCGGGCGGCCATGACGGACGACCCCCTCCTCCACCTGGCCCTCGCCGCCGACACGGCCGAGGCGGCCGTGCTCGCCCACACCAGGTGGGCGTCGGTCGGGATCATCTCGGAGGCCAACGCCCACCCGCTCAACAGCGAGGAGGTGGCGGCCGCGCCGGCGCCCTACGTCGTCGCCGCGCTGAACGGCGACATCGACAACTACGCCGACCTCATCGCCGCCCACGACCTGCGGGTGGCCGCCGAGATCACCACCGACGCCAAGGTCATCCCGGTGTTGACCGCCCGCCGGCTGGCCACCGGCGAGCCGCCGCCCCAGGCGTTCCGGCGCACGGTGGCCGCGTTCGAGGGCTCGGTGGCGATCGCCGCCCAGTCGGCGGCCGACCCGGCCTCGCTCCTGCTCGCCCAGCGGGGGAGCGGCCAGGCCCTCTACGTCGGCCTCGCCGAGGACACCTTCATCGTCGCCAGCGAGCCCTACGGCCTCGTCGAGGAGACGCCCCGCTACGTCCGCCTCGACGGCGAGACGCCGTCGAACCCCGACAACCCGGCGAGCACCGGGCAGGTCGTCGCCCTCGACGGCCGGCGGGCGGGCGAGCTCGACGGGATCCTCCGGCTGGCCTACGACGGGACGTCGCTGCCCGTGCACGAGCGCGAGGTCGTCACCGCCGCCATCACCACGCGCGACATCGACCGCCGGGAGTTCCCGCACTTCCTGCTGAAGGAGATCCACGAGGCGCCCACCTCGTTCCGCAAGACCCTGCGGGGCCGCATCCGGGAGCAGGACGGGCAGCTGACCGTGCGGCTCGGCGCGGACACGCTGCCGGACGAGGCCGTCGCCCGGCTGGCCGACGGCCGCATCCGCCAGGTCGTCGTCATCGGCCAGGGCACGGCGGCCGTCGCCGGCCAGAGCCTGGCCGCCACGCTCGTCGACGAGCTGGCAGGCACCGGCGTCGCCGTCACCGCGCTGCCCGCCACCGAGCTGTCGGGCTTCCACCTCCGGGACGACATGAGCGACACGCTCGTGGTCGCGATCAGCCAGTCGGGGACGACCACCGACACGAACCGCACGGTGGACCTCGTGAAGGACCGCGGGGCCGTCGTCGTCGCCATCGTCAACCGCCGGAACAGCGACCTGACCGACAAGGCGCACGGCGTGCTCTACACGTCCGACGGGCGGGACGTGGAGATGAGCGTCGCCTCCACGAAGGCGTTCTACGCGCAGGTGGCGGCCGGGTTCCTGCTGGCCTACGCCATCGCCGACCACCTCGGCGCCGGCGACCGCGGCCACCGGAGCGAGGTGCTGGCCGCGCTGCGCACCCTGCCCGAGGCCATGGAGCGCGCGCTCGCGCTACGCCCCCGCATCGCGGAGGCGGCCGCCCGCTACGCGCCGAGCCGGCGGTACTGGGCGGTCGTCGGCAACGGCCGCAACCGCATCACCGCGGCCGAGCTGCGGATCAAGCTGAGCGAGCTCTGCTACAAGTCGATCGCCTGCGACGCCACCGAGGACAAGAAGCACATCGACCTGTCCTCGGAGCCGCTGATCCTCGTCTGCGCGGCCGGGCTCGGCGGGTCGACGGCGGACGACGTCGCCAAGGAGGTCGCCATCTACCGGGCCCACAAGGCGGCCCCGCTGGTGATCGCCACCGAGGGCCAGGGCCGCTTCGACGCCGCCCTCGAAGTGCTGCCGGTGCCGGCGACGGCGCCGCAGCTGGCCTTCGTGCTCGCCGCCCTCGCCGGCCACCTGTTCGGGTACGAGGCCGCCCTCGCCATCGACGGGTCGGCCCGCCCGCTGCGGGAGGCCCGCTCGGTGCTCGACGCGGCCATCGCCTCCGGCCGGCCGGGCGACCTCGCCCTCGAGGCCATCGGCCCGGCGCTCGACGGCGCCGGGAAGCGGTTCCTCGACGGGCTGCGCACGGGCGGGTACGACGGCCACCTCGAGGCGAGCACGGCCGTGCGGCTGGCCTCGCTCCTGCGGTACGCGACCGGGGTCGTCCCGCTCGAGGCGTACCAGGTCGAGCACGGCAAGGTCGGCAGCCCGAGCGTGGTCGTCGAGGACCTGAACGCCGCCCTCACCCGCGCCATCGAGGAGCTGACCCGGCCGGTCGACGCCATCAAGCACCAGGCGAAGACCGTCACCGTCGGCATCTCCCGCAGCGACGAGACGCTCCTGCGGGTGCCGCTGGTGGAGGATGTGCTCGGCGCCGGAGTGGCCCGCGACGGGCTGAGCTACCGGGCGCTGCGCACGCTGGCCGCCCTCGACGGCGCCGTCGAGAAGGTGGTCGGGTACACGCACTACCGCATCGACGGCGACCCGGCCGACCCGTCGGCGGCCATCGCCGTGCTCGACCGGGGCGGGGTGGCCGCCGGGATCCCGAGCCGCACCGACCGCGACCCCCGGCTGCGGGGCACCAAGCGGCGGGTGGCGAACGAGCGCGAGGTGCTGGTGGAGCGGGGCGCGGCCGACAGCCGGACGATCCTGCTCGTCCCCGAGGTGAAGGGCGGGGTGGCGACCGGCATCGGGCTCCTGCACGTGCGCTTCCGGGACCGGCTGGCGGCGACGGCCGCCCGGGCGGTGCTCGAGGGGTACCGCAACCGGTACGCCGAGCTGTCGGACGCGGTGACCGAGACCGAGCCGTCCTTCCGGGACGACCTCCTCGCCGACGTCCCCGTCTTCGAGCTGCTCACCGAGCCGGTGCAGGAGCTGGCGGGAAGGTGGCGCCGATGACGCCCGGCGAGCAGCGCCGCCACCGGTGACGGCGGCCGCGGGTAGCGGCCCCGCGACCGGCGACCCGGCCACCGCCCCGGCGCCCGACGCCGGAACCGGCGACGCGGCGACCGCGCCGACGCCAGGTGCCGTCGCCGGCAACCAGCGCGCCTCGACGACCGACCCGGCGACCGGCGACGCCGCGGACGGGCGCGCCTCGACGGGCGACGTCGGGGACGGGCGCGCCGCCACGAGCGACCCGGCCGCGTCGACGGGCCCGACGCCGGGCGAGCCGGCCGCTGCACCGGCGACCGGCGACGGTGCGGGTGGCGGCGTGGCGGCGGGCGGGGCGGTCGTCGGCGTCGGGATCGACGCGGTGGAGCTGGACCGGTTCCGGCGGACGCTCGAGCGCACGCCCGGGATCGCCGAGCGGCTGTTCACCGACGGCGAGCGGGCCTACGCCAACCGGCGGCGGGACCCGACCGAGCGGCTGGCGGCCCGGTTTGCGGCGAAGGAGGCGGCGATGAAGGCGATGGGCGTCGGCCTCTGGAAGTTCTCCTTCCGCGACGTCGAGGTCGTGCGGGCGGCGACGGGCGCGCCGTCGCTCGTGCTCCACGGCAAGGCCGCCGAGCTGGCCGAGGAGCTGGGCATCACCGGCTGGCGCCTGTCGCTCACCCACACCGAGCGCACGGCCTCGGCGATCGCCATCGCCCTGTAGCCGGTGCGCCCCGTTGTCACTCCCGAGGAGATGCGGGCCGTCGACGCGGCCGCGCCCGAGCCGGTCGAGGTGCTCATCGAGCGGGCGGGGGCGGCGGTGGCCAGGGCGGCCGTCGACCTCCTCGGCGGGACCTACGGCCGGCGGGTGGTCGTCGTCGCCGGCAAGGGCAACAACGGCGCCGACGGCCGGGCCGCGGCCCGGCGGCTGGCCGCCCGCGGCGTGCGGGTCGAGGTCCTCGACGCCGCCGGCGTGCCGCCCCGCCTGCCCCGGGCCGACCTCGTGGTCGACGCCGCCTACGGCACCGGCTTCCGGGGCGGATGGGCACCGCCCGACCCGGCCGGCGCGCCCGTGCTCGCCGTCGACATCCCCTCCGGGGTGGACGGGCTGACGGGCGAGGTCGGCGGGGGGGCGCTGGCCGCCGTCCGCACGGTCACCTTCGCCGCCCTGAAGCCCGGCCTCCTCCTCGGCGCCGGCCCGGCGCTGGCCGGGGAGGTGCAGGTGGCCGACATCGGCCTCGACGTGTCCGGGGCGACCGCCCACCTGGTCGAGGCGGCCGACGTGGCGGCCTGGCTGCCGGACCGGGCGCGGGACAGCCACAAGTGGAAGGCGGCCGTCTGGCTGCTGGCCGGCTCGCCGGGGATGACCGGCGCCGCCCACCTGGCGGCGAGGGCGGCCCAGCGGGCCGGCGCCGGGTACGTGCGGGTCGGCTCCCCCGGCGTGGACGACGACCCGCTGCGCCCGACCGAGGCCGTCGGCCGGGCGCTGCCGGCCGAGGGGTTCGCGCCCGCCGTCCTCGACGACCTCGACCGGTTCGGCGCGCTGGCCGCCGGCCCGGGCCTCGGCCGGGCGCCGGCCACCGACGCCGGCGTGCGCGAGGTGCTGGCCGCCGCGCCCGTCCCCGTGGTGGTCGACGGCGACGGCCTGACCGCGCTGGCGGGCGGCGACGGTCCCGAGGCCGTCCTGCGGGCTCGCCCGGCGCCCACCGTCCTCACCCCCCACGACGGCGAGTTCGCCCGCCTGGCCGGCGCACCGCCGCCGCCCGACCGGGTCGACGCCGCCCGCCGGCTGGCCGCCCGGCTGGGGGCGACCGTGCTGCTGAAGGGGCCGACGACGGTCGTGGCCGACCCGGACGGCGCCGCCCTCCTGTCGGCCACCGGCGACGTGCTCACCGGCACCGTCGCCGCCCGCCTCGCCCAGGGCGTCCCGCCGGCCCGCGCGGCGGCGGCCGGCGCCTGGCTGCACGGCCGGGCCGGCGCCCTAGGCTTCCGCCGCGGCCTGGTGGCCGGCGACCTGGCCGACCTGCTGCCGGTCGTGCTCGACGACCCGACCCGGGAGGCCTGATGCCAGCGTCCACGCTCGTCCGGGAGGTGATGACCACCGACGTGCTGACGTTCTCGGCCGACATGCCCGTCCAGGACGCCATGCGGGCGCTGGTCGAGCGGGACGTCGACGGGGCGCCGGTGGTCGACGACGACGACCGGGTCGTCGGCATGGTCTCGACCGACGACCTCATCGTGCAGGAGACCCGGCTCCACTACCCGACGGTGATCTCGCTGTTCGGCTCCTACCTGGAGCTGCCGTCGTCGGTGCGGCGCTTCGAGGACGAGCTCCACAAGGCGGTGGCGGCGACCGTCGGCGAGGTGATGACCGACCGCCCGGTGACGATCGGCGAGGACGACACCCTGGAGGAGGCGGCGACCGTGATGCACGAGCGCCGCGTCTCCCGGCTGCCGGTCCTGCGGGCCGGCCGGCTCGTCGGCATCGTCTCCCGGGGCGACATCCTCCGGGCCATCGTCCGCGCCGGCGGCGC
>DASWMK010000199.1 GCA_036399815.1 Acidimicrobiales bacterium | reverse complement strand
CCTGCCAGTCGCGTCAGGCGGCGGTCGACGTGGTCTCGACGGTCTTGCGCTCGCCGGTGCCGCCGCCGATCTGGATGCGGCGGGCCTTGGCGGTCTCGGCGACCGGGATGGCGAGGGTCAGGACGCCGTGCTCGTAGTGGGCCTCGATGCGCTCGATGTCGAGGTTCTCGCCGAGGAAGAGCTGGCGGGTGAACGCGCCCCTGGGCCGCTCGGTCACGAGCATCTCGTCGCCCTCGGCGGGCTGCCAGCGGCGCTCGGCCTTGACGGTGAGGACGTTGCGCTCGACGGTCAGGTCCACCGAGTCGGGGTCGACGCCGGGGAGGTCGAGGTGGACGAAGAAGCGGTCACCCCGCCGGTAGGCGTCCATCGGCATGCCGCCGGTCCACGAACGGGTGCCGAAGGCCTGGGCGGCGAGGCGATCGAAGTCCCGGAAGGGATCGAACCGCATGAGCATGCTGGGTGCCTCCTGTCGTGTCGGTCCTGGTTCGAACCGCCGACCACCATACCTAGCCAACAGAAAACTTGACAACCTTCGACGCAGATTCTCTCAGCGAATGGCCAGGGCGAGCCGGTCGAGGTGGCTCGTCCCGCTGACCGTCCGCACCAGCCGGTGCCACGCGTGCTGGCCGGACAGCTCCCGCACCGGGCGCCGGGGCGGGTCGTCGAGCAGGTCCCTCGTGTCGAAGGCCAGCGCGTAGAGCCGCATCCGGTCGAGCTGGCGGGGCACGGTGAACAGGTCCGGGTAGGCGTCGGCCAGCCACCACGGCACCCGCTGGTAGTCCTCCGCCCTGGTCAGGTGCTCGTAGTCGGGCGCGACGTGGAGGAACGGCAGCTCGCAGAACCGCAGCAGCACGTCGAGGTCGAGGTCGGGCGGGCCGGGCCGGCACCACTCGAGGTCGAGCACCGCGGTGACCGACCTCCCGTCCCAGAGCACGTTCTCGAAGTGCACGTCGCCGTGGACCATCCCGGGGGCGGGCCAGGGGTCGAGGGCGGTGGCCGTCGTCCTCGCCAGGTCGGCGGCGTCGGCCAGCACCCGCCGGTCGACGAAGGGCAGGTTGACGGCCCGGTCGAGGGCGGCGAGGAGCGGGAGCACGGCCCGGCGGCCGCCCCTGGCCGCGGGGTCGAGGAGCTGAGGGGCCCGCAGCGGCGGTGGGAGGCGGAGGTCGGCCTGGGTGCGGTGGAGGGCGGCGAGCTTGGCCGCGACCTGGTGGACGGCCCGCTCCCTGCGGTCGTCGTCCATGCCCGGCCAGCAGCGGCTGAGCGGCAGGCCCGGCACCCGGCGGGTGATCAGCCAGTCCACGCTGGCGTCCGACCCGGCCGCCACCACCGGCGGGTAGCCGAGCTCGCCGGGCACGAGGGGGACCAGCTCGGCCTCCCTGGACAGCCGCCCGTCGCCCCTCGGGCCGAGGCGGAGCACGTAGCGACCGGCGTACCACACCTCGTTCGTGGCGCTGGCCGCCCGCTCGAGGGGCAGGGTCGGGTCGAGGCCCGCGGCGGCGAGCGCACGTCGGGCGCGTATGAGCGCGAGCGCCGTCGTGGGCGGCGGACCGCTGAGGACCACGGTGGGAACTTCGACGCCGGCGGGGCCGACCTTGACGGGCCGAACGGCCCATCGCCCGCTTGCCCGCGCCGTACAGTTCGGACCGTGCCACCGTTCACCGCGCTCGCCGTCGGGCCCGACGCCGCCGACGCCTACGAGGACGCGGTGGCGCGGGCGGGCGCCGACGGCGGGCCCCTCGCCGCCACCGACCGGCTCGTCGTCGTCCCCGTGCCCGAGGGGGTCGAGGCCTCCCGGCTGGGCACGTGGGTGCAGCGCCGGGCGGCCGGCGGCGCCCTCGACGACGTGCCGCCCGAGCACCACGCCCTCGTCGACCGGGTCGTCGAGGAGTACCGCATCCCCGGCACGTGCGTCGCCGTCGAGGTCACCGGCGACCTGGCCGCCCGCATGCGGGCCCGCGTCGGCGCCACCGACGCCGACGCCCGGGCCTGGCTGCTGTTCGGCACGACGGCCTGAGGGCGCCGGCCGGCCGGGCGGGGTCCGCCGGGCGCCGGCGCGGCCTTCGCTATCGTCGCC
>DASWMK010000198.1 GCA_036399815.1 Acidimicrobiales bacterium | reverse complement strand
GCCGACCTGGCCGCCGCGCTCTGCCGGGAGGGGCCCGGCCGCCTCCCCGTCCCCCCGGACGACGCCGTGCCGGCGGCCGGCCCGATCACCGTCGACCTGCCCGACCGCCCGCCCGCGCCGCCGACGGCCCGGCCAGTGCGCCGGCCCGGCGCCCTCGCCGCGGCTGCGGCCGTCGGGGCGCTCGTCGCGGCCGGCACCGTCGCCGCCTGGTCGGCCGGCCGGGCGACGGCCGCCCCGGAGCCGGTCGCCTTCGACCCGGCCACCGGGGTCGTGACGACCGCGACCGGCCGCTTCCGCGTCGGCCGCCCGGGGGACGCCTTCCTCGTCGGCGACTGGGACGGCGACGGCCGGCCGACCCCCGCCCTGTACCGCCCGTCGACCGGCGAGGTGCTGACGTTCACGGACTGGCCCCCGGCCGCCCCGGCCGCCCCGGCCGAGGTCGCCCGGGCGGCGAGGGGCGGGACGGCGAGGGTCGTCGCCGACGGCGGCCGCGACCGCGTCGAGGTCACCCCGCCCGAGGACCGGGCGTGACGGTCACGGACGGCGGCTGCGCCGGTGTTCGCTCGCCGAGGGAGCGGGCGTGACGGTCGTCGGGGCCGACCCCGACGGGCTGGCCGACCTGGCCCTCGCCCTCGCCGCCGCGGCCGACGAGCTCGACCGGCGGGCGGCCGCCATCGCCACCGAGCTGGTCGCCGTCGGTGGGCGGGTCGACGCCGGCGCCGCCGTGGCCATGGTGGCGGCCTGGTGCCGCGAACAGCAGGCCGACGTGGTGCTGCGGGCGGTCGGGCTCGACGACGACGCCCCGCTCGCCGCCCTCCCCGGCGCGCTCGCCGACGGCCTGCTCGACCCCGGCCGCACCGGCCTGTCGGTGTGGTCGCTCGTGACCACGCCGGGCGGGGTGTCGGCCGCCCTCCAGGCGCTGCGGGCCGGGCGGCCGGCGGGCCAGGTGGTGCCCGTCCTCCTCCCGCTCAGCCTGGTGAGCAACGTGTACACGGTGCTCGACGGCGACGCCGCCGGCATCGACCGGGCGCTCGCCGGCGTGGCCGCAGGGGCCGACGCGACGACGCTGTACCTGCTGGCCGCCGGCGCCTCCGGCGGCGGGCTGGTCGTCGTCGCCGTGGTGGCCGGGGTCGTCACCGCCGTGCAGCTGTGGCGGTCCCGGGAGGACGTGGCCGACTGGCTGGGGCGCACCGGCGCCGGGCTCGAGGCGGGGTCGGCGGCCGCCGACGATGCCCTGGACGAGGTGGGCGACTGGTACGAGACGGTCGCCGCCGACGCCGGGTCGGGCGTGGACGTCGGCGGCGAGGCGGTGGCGGCCTGGCTCGGCGAGGTGGCCGACGACGCCGACGACCGGGGCTTCCCCGGGCTGGCCGTGATGGCCGGGGTCGGCGCCGGCGCCGCGCAGGTGGGGTCGTCGCTCGCCGGCGGCGTGCTCCGCGGGAGCGGTGGGGTCGTCGCCCGGGCCGCCGACCGGGCAGGGGACGCCATGGCGGCCGTCGGCCGCACGACGCGGCGGGCGACGGACTGGATCGCCGACCGCCTCGACGGCGACGACGAGGACGGC
>DASWMK010000197.1 GCA_036399815.1 Acidimicrobiales bacterium | reverse complement strand
TCGAGCGTCATGGCGACCCGCAGGCCGGGCATCCGGCGACGTTAGCCTTGGGGCCCATGACCGACTTCTGGGCCGGCCGCCGCGTCCTCGTCACGGGCGGCTCGGGGTTCATCGGCCGGGCCGTCCTGCGCCGGCTGGCCGACCGGGGCGCCGGCACGGTCATCGCCCCTCGCAGCGCCGAGTACGACCTCACCCGTCCCGACGACACGGCCAAGCTGTTCGTCGACGCCCAGCCCGACGTCGTCATCCACCTCGCCGCCCGGGTGGCCGGCATCGGCGGCAACCTGGCCCGCCCGGCCGACCTCTACCTCGAGAACCTCCTCATGGGCACGTACGTGCTGGAGGAGGCGAGGCGGGCGGGCACGCCGAAGACCGTCGTCGTCGGCACCATCTGCTCGTACCCCCACGTCACGCCGACCCCGTTCCGCGAGGAGGACCTCTGGAACGGCTACCCGGAGATCACCAACGCGCCGTACGGGGTGGCCAAGAAGGCACTGCTCGTGCACGGGAACGCCAACCGTCAGCAGTACGGGCAGTGCTCGATCCACGTGATGCCGACGAACTCCTACGGCCCCGGCGACAAGTTCGACCCGGCCGTCTCCCACGTCATCCCCGCGCTGATCCGCAAGTGCGTCGAGGCCAAGGAGCGGGGCGACGACGCCGTCGACATCTGGGGCACGGGCACGGCGTCGCGGGACTTCCTGTACGTCGACGACACGGCCGAGGGCATCCTCCTCGCCGCCGAGCACTACGACTCGCCCGACCCCGTCAACCTCGGGTCCGGCACCGAGGTGCGCATCCGGGAGCTGGCCGAGATGATCGCCACGGCCACCGGGTTCGACGGCGTGCTGCGATGGGACCCGTCGAAGCCGGACGGCCAGCCCCGCCGCCAGCTCGACATCACCAGGGCCCGCGAGTTCGGGTTCGCCCCCACCGTGCCGTTCGCCGAGGGGCTGCGCACGACGGTCGAGTGGTACCTCGCCAACCGCGAGGACGCCGACCGGCCGGCCGCCCGCTGATGGCCGACCTCCGTAGCCGGCTCGTCACCGCGCTGGACCGGGCCAGGGCCAGGCTGGCGCCCCCCGACGCACCGGCGGCGGCGGCCGGGCCGGCGACGGCGCCGGCGCCGGCGCCGGGGCGGGACGGCTACGGCTCGCTGTGGTCGCCGACCGACGAGACCCAGGCGAGGGCGCTGATCCTGAACGAGACCGACCCCGAGGTGTTCGAGTCGTCGGGCAAGCGCCAGGCCGAGGAGGTCATCCGGCCGCTGCTGCGGGACGGGTCGGTCGACGTCGTGCTCGACCTCGGCTGCGGCATCGGCCGGGTCGCCCGCTACGTGGCCCCGATGTGCCGGCAGCTGTGGGCGGTCGACGCGTCGGACGAGATGCTCGCCCACGCCGCCCGCCGCCTGTCCGGCCTCGGCAACGTGCGGGTCGCCCGCTGCACCGGGACGACCATGCCGGACGTGCCCGACCGCGAGGTCGACGTCGCCTACTCGGTCCTCACCCTCCAGCACCTCGAGCGGGAGGACGCCTTCCTCCTGCTGCGCGAGCTGCACCGGGTCGTCCGGCCCGGGGGCACGGTGTTCCTGACGTTCCCGAACCTGCTGTCGGCGACCTACCTCGACTGCTTCGTCACCTACGCCACCACCGGCGAGGTGGCCAACCGGGCGAGGGCGAGGCTGTACACGCCCCAGGAGGTCGGCGCCGTACTGCCGGCCGCCGGGCTCACGATCGAGCGCATGGTCGAGGGCACCGAGATCGAGGTCGTCGCCCGCCGGGACCGCGCCGCGAGCTAGGCGCAGCAGTCGGCGCTGGTCCAGGACTCCACGGCGGCGCCGTCGACCTCGCGGAGCTCGTCGCAGAGCACGGCCATCACGTCGCAGCGGGCCTCGGGCAGGGTGAGGTGGAACACGTCGACGGCGGTCCCCTCGCCCCGCTTCGCCACGGTCACGTCGGTGATGTCGGCGCCCACCGCGCCGATGCGGAGGGCGACGGCGCCGAGGGCCCCGGGCCGGTCGGGGAGGCGCACGTGGAGGACGACGTGCGTCGACCGCTGGAGGGTGCCGTTCAACCGCATGCCGGGGACGCTACGACCTCCGCGACGACGGTGCCGTTGCCCGCCGGTGACGGTCGCAGGTCGGGCGGCGGTCGCCCGTCCTACAGGACGGCCCGCAGCCACTCGGCGGTGCGGACCAGCCCCTCTCGGAGGTCGACGGTCGGCTCCCAGCCGAGCAGCTCCCTGGCCAGGGTGATGTCCGGGCGGCGCTGGGTCGGGTCGTCCACCGGCAGCGGCTCGTGCACGATCTCCGAGGACGACCCGGTCACCTCGATGACCATCCGGGCCAGCTCCTCGACGGTGAACTCCCCCGGGTTGCCGATGTTCACGGGGCCGACGTGGTCCGAGTCGAGCAGGAGGAGGAACCCCCGCACCTCGTCGTCCACGTAGCAGAAGCTGCGGGTCTGGGTCCCGTCGCCGTACAGGGTGAGCGGCTTGCCCTGGAGCGCCTGGGTGAGGAAGTTCGACACGACCCGCCCGTCGTTCGGCCTCATCCGCGGACCAAACGTATTAAAAATACGCACAATGCGCACATCGACGCCGTGGTAGCGGTGGTAGGCCATCGTCATGGCCTCGGCGAAGCGCTTGGCCTCGTCGTAGACGCCCCTCGGGCCGACCGGGTTCACGTGGCCCCAGTAGCCCTCGACTTGGGGGTGGACCTGCGGGTCGCCGTAGACCTCGCTCGTGGACGCCAGGAAGAACCGGGCGCCCTTGGCCTTGGCCAGGCCGAGCGTCTTGTGCGTGCCGAGGCTGCCGACCTTCAGGGTCTGGATCGGCATCTCCAGGTAGTCCTTGGGTGACGCCGGGCTGGCGAAGTGCATGACGGCGTCGACCGGGCCGGGCACCCACACGTAGTTGGTGACGTCGTGCTCGACGAAGGTGAACCCGGGCCGGCCGAAGAGGTGCTCGATGTTCGGCGCCCGGCCGGTGACGAGGTTGTCGAGGCACACGACCTCGTCGCCCCTGGCCAGCAGCGCCTCGCACAGGTGCGACCCGAGGAAGCCCGCCCCGCCGGTGACGACGACCCTCGCCATCTCAGCCGCCCCGGCCGATGCCCTCGTGCGCGAACCCCCGCCGCAGGAGCGCCGACCGGTCGAGCAGGTTCCTGGCGTCGACCACCCGGGGCGCCGCCATCACGCTCTTCACCTTGTCGAAGTCGAGCCACCGGAACTCGTCCCACTCGGTGAGCACGACGAGCACCTCGGCCCCCTCGCAGGCCGAGTACGGGTCGTCGACCACGGTGATCCCCTCGAGGTCGCGGCGGATGGCCGGGTCGTAGGCCCGCACGACGGCGCCCTGCCGGTGCAGGCGGCCGATGATCTCCATGGCCGGCGAGTCGCGCAGGTCGTCGGTCCTCGCCTTGAACGTCAGCCCCCAGGCGGCGACGGTCACGCCGGCGATCTCGCCCCCGGCCATCGACGCCACCTTGGCCGCCACCCGGTCGAACTGCTCGTCGTTCACGTTGACGACGCCCCGAAGGAGGTCGAAGTCGTAGCCGGCGTCCTCGGCGATGCGGATGAGCGCCTTGGTGTCCTTCGGGAAGCAGTTGTGGACCACGAGGCCGCCGGTGGCGACGATCGTCGCCGGGCCGGGGACCTCCAGCGAGTAGACGGCGCCGCACCACGGCCGGCGCTCGGCGCTGACCACCCGGTCCCAGGTCGCCGACTTCAGCAGCGGCCGGTGCCCGGTCCGGCGCCCGGCGGCACCCGTGCCGGTGCCGACCAGCCAGGCGACGTCCTCGGACTGGTCGGCGTCGACGGCCACCCGCCAGCGGGAGCCGGCCCGCTCGACGGTGGCGACGACGCGCAGGTCGCCGAGCAGGCGGACGAGGCCGTCCACCAGCGCCGCCGACCGGGTGACCATCTCGGGCGCCGGCGCGCCCCACAGCGCGGCCACGACGGCCCGCTTGGCCTCCTCGGCGAGGGCCCACGCCCCGTCGGGCACGCGCCGCCCGCTCGGGCGGACCGGGCCCGGCGTGGCGTCGGGCACGGGGCAGCCCTGGGCGACGGGCAGCCAGTCGGTGGGCCGCAGGTCGCCGGCCGGCCGCACGGCCACCGGCATCCCGTCCACGCCGTCGCCGACCACGAACGGGTGGTCGGCCGTGGCCACCACCCGCCGCCCGGTCGCCGTCGTCACGGCCACCACGTCGCCGTCGAAGGGCCGGCGGGTGAAGGCGGCCACCGGCCAGAACTCGGGCGCCGGGTCGTCGGGCCGCCAGGCCAGCACCTCCCAGCCCTGCGGGCCGACCCGGTCGACCTCGGCGAACGCGTCCTCCAGGCGGAGGAGCCGCACCGACCCGGACCGGCGCAGCAGCACGGTCTCGTCGCCGGCCAGGCAGCTGCCGCCCCAGCCCGGCCCCGGCCGCAGGAACTCGTGGCCGATGCGCCGGTCGTAGCCCATGCCGAGCACGACGTCGTCCACGTCCGCCCCGACCGCCTCGCACACGGCGGCGATGGCGTTGACGAAGGAGACCTTCGTCGCCAGGAACGCGTTGCTGGCGTACTTGATGGTCTCGGCCGACGCCGGGTCGGTGACGATCACCGGCGCCGGGATGCCGAGGTACAGCGAGGCCACCCGCACGGCGGCCGACTGGTCGTCGGCGCCGATCACGACCCGGTCGGGGTGGAGGAAGTCGTGGACGGCGGTTCCCTCCCTGAGGAACTCCGGGTTCGAGACGACCTCCACGTCCTCCCGCCCGAGGGCCTGGGCCACCACCCGGGTGGAGCCGACGGGGACGGTCGACTTGTTGACGACGACGGCGTCGGTGGGCAGCACCGGGGCGATCTCGGCGGCCGCCGCCTCGATGAACGAGAGGTCGGCCGACCCGTCCGGGCCCATGGGCGTCTGCACGCAGAGGAAGGCGAACTCGCAGATGGCGGCGGCCTCCCTGGCCCCGACCACGAACGACAACCGCCCGCCGGCCAGGCCCTCGCGGACGATCTCCTCCAGCCCGGCCTCGAGGATCGGCACCTCGCCCCGGTTCAGCCGCTCGACCTTGGCCGCGTCGATGTCGGCGCACACGACCGTGTGCCCCAGGTGGGCCAGGCAGGCGCCCGTCGTCAGCCCCACGTAGCCCGTGCCGATGACCGCGATCCGGCCACTCATCCCAGCATCGCCTCCACGAGTTCCCTCAACGGCTCACGGTAGTGCCGCATCGCCGGAAGTCCGGCCGCCCGGAGGGCGGCGTTGTCGAGCACCGAGTTCGCCGGGCGGGGCGCCGGCCGGGGCGGGTCGAGCTCGGCGGTCGTGATCGGCCGCACCCGCGACCGGTCGTGGCCGGCCGCCTCGAGCACGTCGCCGACGAACTCGAACCACGAGACGGGGCCGGCGTTGGTGACGTGGTACGTGCCGGCGAAGCGGCCGACCGTGAGCCGGCGGACGGCGACGGCGAGGTCGGCGGTGAACGTCGGGCACCCCCGCTGGTCGTCGACGAAGGCCAGCGCCCGGTCGGGCTCGGCGGCCAGGCGCAGCACCGTGCGCACCATGTTCGAGCCCCGCAGCCCGCACACCCACGACGTCCGCACGATCGTCGACCCCGGCGCCAGGGCCGCCACCTCCCGCTCCCCGGCCAGCTTCGAGCGCCCGTAGACCGACAGTGGCCTCGGGTCGTCCCACTCGACGTACGGGCCGTCCTTCGTCCCGTCGAACACGTAGTCGGTCGACACGAAGCACAGGTGGGCGCCGGCCCGCCGGCAGCCGTCGGCCACGTGGCGGGCGGCCATGGCGTTGTCCCGGAAGGCCCGCTCGGGGTCGGCCTCGCAGGCGTCGACCGCCGTCCACGCCGCCGCGTGCACGACGGCGTCGGGCTGGATCGTGGTGACGGCGCCGAGCACGGCGTCGCGGTCGCCCACGTCGAGGGCGGCGTGGTCGGCGGCGATCACCTCGTCGCCGGCCGCCTCGCACACGGCGACGACGTCGCTGCCGAGCTGCCCGCCGGCGCCCGTGACGAGGACCCTCATCGGGACCAGGCGGTGGCCTCGGCCACCGGCGCCCGGCCCTTCAGCGGCTCCCACCAGTCCCGGTGCTCGGCGTACCAGGCCACCGTGTCGGCCAGGCCCTGCTCGAACTCGACCGACGGCGACCAGCCCAGCTCCCTGCGGATCCTCGACGAGTCGAGCAGGTAGCGGCGGTCGTGGCCGGGCCGGTCGGGCACGATGCGCTTCAGCGAGGCGGGCTTGCCCAGCGCGGCCAGCACGCCGTCCGCGATCTGCTCGATGCTGCGCTCGAGCCCCGTGCCCACGTGGTAGGTCTCGCCCACCACCCCCCGGTCGAGCACGGCCTCGATGCCGGTGCAGTGGTCGAGCACGTGCACCCACTCCCGCCGGTTCTGGGTCGAGGCGTAGAGGGGCAGCGGCTCGTCGTCCAGCGCGTTCGTGGTGAACAGCGGGACGACCTTCTCCGGGAACTGGAACGGCCCGTAGTTGTTGGCGCAGTTCGTGATCGTGACCGGCAGGCCCCAGGTCTCGAAGTAGGCGCGCACGGCGTGGTCGGCCCCGGCCTTCGACGCGTTGTACGGCGTGCGGGGCCGGTAGGGCGAGGACTCGGTGAACGCCTCGTCGCTGTCGAGGTCGAGGTCGCCGTACACCTCGCAGGTGGAGATGTGGTGGAAGCGGCCGACGCCGACCCGGCGGGCCGCCTCGAGGAGCGCTTGGGTGCCGAGCACGTTGGTGCGGAAGAAGCGGCCCGGGTCGACGAGGGCGAAGCTGTTGTGCGACTCGGCGGCGAAGTTGACGACCACGTCGACCGGGCGGTCGCGCAGCAGCCGCTCGACCAGCGCGAGGTCGGCGATGTCGCCCTCCACGAACGTGATCCGCCCCTCCACGTCGGCGAGGCTGGCCGGGTTGCCCGCGTAGGTGAGCGCGTCGAGCACGACCACGTCGTCGCCCGGGTGGCGCTCCAGCCAGAAGCGCGTGAAGTTCGACCCGATGAAGCCGGCGCCGCCGGTGACGAGGACGCGCACGGTCAGGTCCGGAGGCCGGCGCGGGGGCGGGCGAGGTCGCGGCGGCGGGGGTTCGACCGGTCGCGGCCCGACAGGATCGGGTCGGTCACGCCCCAGTCGGCGCCGATCTCGGGGTCGTCCCAGGCCACGCCGAGCTCGTCGTCCGGGTTGTAGTAGCCGTCGACCAGGTACGTCATCGTCATGTCGGTGAGGGCGGCGAACCCGTGGGCCACGCCGGGCGGGATGAACACCCCGGTGTGGCGGTGGTCCCCGTCGCCGAGGTCGACGGTGAACGTCGCCCCCTCGGTGGGCGAGCCGTCGCGCAGGTCGTGGAGCACCACCCGAGCCCTGCCCCCAACCACGTACCAGTAGTCCGCCTGGTGCAGGTGGAAGTGGAGGCCGACCACGGCGCCCCGCTGGCGGTCGACCCGGTTGGCCTGGACCATCTCCCGGCCGAGGGGCAGCCACTGGCGCCGGTAGGTCTCGACGAAGCAGCCCCGCTCGTCGCCGTGCACGTCGGGGTGGACGAGCACCACGCCGTCGATGGCCTCGCAGGGGACGACGGTCGGCATCAGAGCTCGACCACCGAGTGGTCGCCGACCATCAGCCGGGCCGCCCGCGGCAGGTCCTCCCGGCGGCGCACCTCGACCGACCGGCCGAGCAGCGACCCGTCCAGGCGGGGGATCCCCTCGATCCTGCTGCCCTCCAGGACGATCGAGTGCTCGACCTCGGAGTCGACCACCGTGCAGTGGTGGCTGATGGCGCTGAACGGCCCGACGTAGCTGCGCTCGACCGTCGTGCACTCACCGACGATGGCCGGTCCCCTGATGGTGGACTCGACGACGCGGGCGCCCCGCTCGACCACGACCCGGCCCTCCAGCCGCGACGCCGCGTCCACGCTGCCGTCCACGCGGGGGGCGATCGTCTCCAGCACGAGCCGGTTGGCCTCGAGGAGCGGGGTGAGCTTGCCGGTGTCGATCCACCAGCCGTCGAGCACCTCGTGGTGGACGCGGTGGCCGTTGTCGAGCAGCCACTGGATGGCGTCGGTGATCTCCAGCTCGCCCCTGGCCGACGGCTTGATGGCCCGGACGGCCTCGTGCACGTGCCGGTCGAACAGGTACACGCCGACGAGCGCGAGGTCCGACGGCGGGTCGGCCGGCTTCTCGACCAGGCGGACGACCTCTCCCCCCTCGTCCAGCTCGGCCACCCCGAAGCGCTGCGGGTCGGGCACCTTCTTCAGCAGGATCGACGCCGCCCACGGCGCGGCGTCCTCGCCCAGCCGGGGGTGGCTGCGGCGGGCCGCCTCGAAGCCCCGCACGAACCCGGCCACCCCGGCCTGGAGGAGGTTGTCGCCCAGGTACATCACGAAGTCGTCGTCGCCGAGGAACTCGCGCGCGATCAGCACGCAGTGGGCCAGGCCGAGCGGCGCCTCCTGGTGGAGGTACGTGACCTGGAGGCCCCACCGGGTCCCGTCGCCGACGGCCGCCATGATCTCCGCCCTCGTGTCCCCGACGATCATGCCGACGTCGCGGATGCCGGCCGCGGCGAGGTGCTCGAGCCCGTAGAACAGGATCGGCTTGTTCGCCACCGGCACCAGCTGCTTGGCGCTCGTGTGGGTGATCGGCCGCAGGCGCGAGCCGGCACCACCGGCGAGGACGAGGCCTTTCACAGGGGGACGAGGGTAGCGGGCGGGCGCCGGTCAGCCGCAGGGCGCGGCGCCCTCGGGCGCCTGCGGGACGACCTCGGGCGGCACGGTGGTCGTGCTGCCCGGCGCGGTGGTCGACGGGGACGGTGCCGTCGTCCCGGTGGTCGCCGTCGCCGCCGGCGAGGCGTCGTCCGGCGCGGCCGCCTCGGCCCGCACGCCGGCGTAGTCGGCCCCGGTCACGACGACCACGTCGACGTCGCCGCCGGCCAGCTCGGGCGCCTCCTGCACCTGGGCGCCGGCCGCCAGCCAGCGCCGGGCCACGTCGGCCTCGACCTGCTTGCCGGGGGCGAAGCGGACCACGGTGGTCGCCGCCCCGAACGCCTCGGCGTCGCCGCTGCCGATGACGTCGAACCCGGCGCCGGCGAGGTCGGCCGCCGCCTGCCCGGCCTGCCCGGTGATCCCGCTCCCGTTCAGCACCCGCACCCGCACCTCGCCGGGCGGCAGGTCGGCGCCCTCGTCCTCCTGCTGGCCCCTGAACACGTCGAGGATGGGCTCGGCCTCGTCGGCGAGGAGGAGCTGGACGGCGGCCCCGCCCGCGGTCACCTCGTCGGCCGTCGGCAGCGAGTACGTCTCGAGCGTCGCCGGGTCGAAGCTGCGGAAGCGGTTGCCGAGCTGGAAGATGTCCTTGGCGCTCAGCTGGTCGTCGAGGACCACGCTGTCGAGGGCGACGTCGATCAGCTGGTTCAGCACGATCGGGTTGCGCACGCCCTTGGCCACCGCCCGCCGCAGCGCCTGCTGGATGAACAGCTGCTGGCGCTGGACCCGCCCCCGGTCGGCCGAGCCCTCCCGCTGCCACTGCCCGTCGAGGAAGTTCTCGTAGTAGCGGGACCGGGCGAACGCGAGCGCCTGGTTCGGGTCCAGGGTGACGCAGCCAGGGGTCTCGATCAGCAGCCCGGAGTTGCGGTCCCGAACCGGGTTCGGGAAGTAGATGGGCACGCCGTCGACGGCGTCCACGATGCGCTGGAACCCGAGCCAGTCGACCTGCACGTAGTGGTTGATCGGGATGTCGAGGGCCCGCTCGACGGTCTCGACCAGGCACTGCGCCCCGCCGGCCTCGAGCGCCGTGTTGACCCGCTGCTCCTCGCCGCCCGTGCAGGTGATCGGCACCCAGAGGTCGCGCAGGATCGACAGGAGCTGGGCCCGGGACGAGCCCGGGTCGACGCGCAGGACCATGATCGTGTCCGACCGGGCCGCGCCGAGGGTCTCCCGGCCGATCGTGATCGGGTTGTTCGGGTCGATGCCCTCGGCGCTGTCCACCCCGACCACGAGGAAGTTCTGGGGCGAGGTCGGCCCGGTCTCCTCGGTCAGCACGTTGCCGAGCTCGATCCGGGGGAGCTGGCCGAACTTGAAGTAGAAGTAGCCGAGCCCCGCGGCGGTGACGAGACAGGTGAAGATCAGGAAGATGTTGAACCCGATGAGGAGCCGCTGGGGCCAGGTGCGGCGGCGGCGCCCCCTCCGAGAGGTGGGCACGGGGTCAACGTAGCAGCGGGCCCAGCCGCCCCAACGGCGCTGCCGGGGCCCCGCGCCGGCATGCTCGGGCGGTGAGCGAGACGTACGCGGACGTCGACGGCGCGGAGGACGTGGCGGGCGCCGTGGCGTGGCAGGAGCGGGTCGACGGGTGGCCCGCGGTGCTCGCCTACAAGGAGGTCGCCCGCCGCCGGGTGGCCGGGCTGGCGCCCGTCCTCGACGTCGGCTGCGGCCCCGGCCTCGACGTGCTCGCCGCCGGTCCCGGCACCCGCGCCGTCGGCGTCGACCGCTCGGCCGCCATGGCCGCCACCGCCCGCCGCCGGGGCGCCACGGTCGCCGTCGCGGACGCGGCGCGGCTGCCGTTCCCGGCCGGGGCGTTCGGCGCCGCCCGCGCCGACCGCGTGCTCCAGCACCTGGCCGCCCCGGAGGCGGCGCTGGCCGAGCTGGTGCGGGTGACGCGGCCGGGAGGCGCCGTCGTCGTGGCCGACCCCGACCAGGGGTCACTCGTCGTCGAGGTGCCGGGGGCGCCGCCCGCGCTGGTCGAGCGGGTCGTCGCCGGGCGCCGCGACCGCGGCTACCGCAACGGCACGCTCGCCCGCCGGCTGCCCGCGCTCCTCGGGGCGGCGGGGCTGGCCGATGTGACCGTCGACGCCGTCGCCCTCGTGCTGACCGACCCGGCCGACGCGTTCGGCCTGCGGAGCTGGCCCCGGCTCTGGGGATGGGCCGACCACGACGTGGCCGCCTGGGAGGCGGCCGTCGACGGGGCCGCCGGCCGCGGGTTCGTGTACGCCGTGACCTACCTGGTGGTCGCCGGGCGGCGGCCGGTCAGGTGACGGGCAGGCCGAGCTCCCGGCTGATCACGAGCCGCTGGATCTCGCTCGTGCCCTCGCCGATCTCCAGGATCTTCGAGTCGCGGTAGAAGCGGGAGACCGGCGTCTCGTCCATGAACCCGTAGCCGCCGAAGATCTGGGTGGCCTCCCTGGTGGCCGTCACGGCCGCCTCGGTGGCGTAGAGCTTGGCGATCGCCGCGGCCCGCTTGTACGGGCGGCCGACGTCGCGCAGCCACGCCGCCTTGTAGGTGAGCGCCCTCGCGCACTCGGCCATGACGGCGAGGTCGGCGCACTTGAAGGCCACCCCCTGGTTGGCGCCGATGGGCCGGCCGAAGGCCTGGCGCTCGCCGGCATAAGCGACGCTGTGCTCGAGGCAGGCCTGGATGGTGCCGACGGCCAGGGCGGCGATGGCGATGCGGCCCTCGTCCAGGGTGGCGAGGAAGTTGGCGAAGCCCCGGCCCCGCTGGCCGAGCAGGTGGTCGGCCGGCACCCGGCAGTCCGTGAACGCCAGGCCCCGCGTGTCCGAGGCGTGCCAGCCCATCTTCCGGTAGGGCGGGGCGACCTCCAGCCCGGCCGTCCCGGCGGGGACGACGATGCTGCTGATCTCCCCCGGCCCCGTCCTCGCCGTGATCGTGACGACCGAGGTGATCGGCGTGCCGGCGTTGGTGATGAACGCCTTCTCGCCGTTCACCACCCACTCGCCGGCGGCCTCGTCCAGGTCGGCCCGGGTGCGGGGGGCCCCGGCGTCGCTCCCTCCGCCCGGCTCGGTGAGGCCGAACGCGCCGAGGGCGCGGCCGGCGCACAGGTCGGGCAGCCACCGCTGGCGCTGCTCCTCCGTGCCGAACCGGAAGATCGGGCTGGCGCCGAGCCCGACCGCCGCCTCCAGGGTGATCGCCATCGACTGGTCGACCCGCGCCAGCTCCTCGATGGCGACGCACAGGGTCGTGAGGTCGGCCCCGCCGCCGCCGTACTCCTCGGGGAAGGGGATGCCGAACAGGCCGAGGTCGCCCATCGCCCGAACGGTGTCCACCGGGAAGACGTGGTCGCGGTCCCACGCCTCGGCGTGCGGCGCGATCTCGGACTCCGCGAAGTCGCGGACGACCTTCCTGAACGCCTCCTGCTCCTCGGACAGCTCGAAGTCCATCGGCACTCCTCGTCGAGTCACCGGCCCGCCGTGGGCGGCGATCCTACGCTGGGCGGGTGCCAGCACCCGTACCCCAGGGCGCCACCGGTGTGACCGCGCTGTGGGTCGACGGGGACCTCGTGGACCCCGCCGGCCGCCACCTGTCCGCCCTCGACCACGGCGTGGTCGTCGGCGACGGCGTGTTCGAGACCCTGAAGGTCGTGCGCGGGATCCCCTTCGCCGCCCGCCGCCACCTGGAGCGCCTCCGGCGGTCGGGCCAGGCGCTGCGCCTCGCCGTGCCCGACGACGCCGTCCTCCGCCGGGCGATGGCCGACGTCGTCGCCGCCGCCGGGCTCGGCGACCGGCCGGGCAAGCTCCGGGTGACGGTCACCGGCGGGCCCGGCCCGCTGGGAACGGCGCGCGCCGAGTCGCCACCCACCGTGGTCGTCGCCGCCGGGCCGCTGACCCCGCCGCCGCCGTCCGCCACCCTCGCCCTCGTGCCCTGGCCGAGGAACGAGCGGGGGGCGCTGGCCGGGCTGAAGACGACCTCCTACGCCGAGAACGTGCGGGCCCTGGCGGCCGCCGCCGACGCCGGCGCCGACGAGGCGCTGTTCGCCAACCTGGCCGGCGACGTGTGCGAGGGGACCGGGTCGAACATCGTCCTCGCCCTCGACGGCCGGCTGGTCACGCCGCCGCTCACCTCGGGCTGCCTGGCCGGTGTGACCAGGGCGATCGTCCTCGAGCGGGCCGCCGTCGAGGAGCTCGCCGTCCCCGTCGCGGCCCTCGGCTCGGTCACCGAGGCGTTCCTCGTGTCCACCACCCGCGGGGTCCAGCCCGTCGCCGCCATCGACGGCCGCCCCCTCCCGGCGCCCGGCCCCCTGACCGCGCCCGTCGCCGACCTGTTCCGCTCCATCGAGGAACACGAGGACGATCCCTAAGGGTCGCCCCCTCCCGCGCCGATGACCCCTACGGAGAGTAACGGGCTCACACCTGGGCGTACGGCGAGGGGAAGCGAGCGATGGGGATCCGACAGGGTGCGAGGACGGCGGCGGTGGTCCTGCTCGGGGCCGCCACCCTGGTGGTCGGGACGGGGCCGGCCGACGCGGCGACGACGTGCTTCGGGCTGCGGCCGACGATCCCGGGCTACAGCGGGGCGGACCGCCTGATCGGCACCGAGGGCAACGACGTCATCGTCGGCCGCGGCGGCGACGACTACATCGACGGCCGGGGCGGCAACGACCGCATCTGCGGCTCGGACGACAACGACACGATCATCGGCGGCGACGGCGACGACATGGTCCTCGGCGGCGCCGGCAGGGACACGGTCACCGGCGGGAACGGCGCCGACTACATCGACGGCGCCGGCGGGGCCGACGTCCTCGACGGCGGCCTCGGCAACGACGACGTGCGGGGCGGCAGCGAGAACGACGTGTTCCTCGAGGGCACGGCCCCGAACGGCGCCGACCTGATCACCGGCGACGCCCACTGGGACGTCCTCGACTACAGCGGCCGGCCGACGGCGGTCACCGTCACCCCCGACGGCGTCGCCGGCGACGGCGAGGCCGGCGAGGGCGACAACGTCCGCTCCGACTTCGAGGAGATCAGGGGCGGGGCCGGCGACGACCTGCTCGTCGGGCTCGGCCTGCCCAACGTGTTCTACGGCAACGCCGGGTCGGACACGCTCCAGGGCGGCTACGGCCAGGACCGCCTGTACGGCGGGACCGGCGACGACCAGCTGTTCGGCCAGGAGAACCAGGACGCCCTCGACGGCGGCGCCGAGGTCGACCTGTGCGACGTCTACCCGCAGGGCGGCACGATCGTGAACTGCGAGGCGGGCGGACGCGGCTGAGGCAGGTCCTGCCCTCGCCCCGTCTAGGTCGGCGGGAGCGGGCGGAGGTGGGTCACGTCGCCGGCCGCCACCGCATGGCGGTGGCCGGCGGCGTCCACCACGACCAGCCGCCCGGCGTCGTCGAGCGCCTCGGCCACGCCGTCGAGGTCGCCGCCGGGCCGCTCGACCCTGACGTCGCGCCCGAGCGTGGTCGACGCCGCCCTCGCCGCGTCGGCCACCGTCGCCCAGCCGTCCTCGCCCACCGCGACCGTCCCCCACCACCGGTCGAGGGCCCGCAGGACGGCGACGAGCAGCACGCCGCTCTCCACCGGCCCCTCGGCCACCTCGGCCAGCCCGACCGCCGTCGAGCGAAGCTCCGGCGGCAGCCCGTCGGCCCTGACGTTCACGCCGACGCCGACGACCACGGCGTCGACCCGGTCGCCCACCACCGCCGCCTCGGCCAGCACCCCGGCCAGCTTGCGGTCGCCGACCACGAGGTCGTTCGGCCACTTCAGCCCGGGCCGCACGCCGGCCGCCTGCTCGCAGCCGTCGATGGCGGCGAGGGCGACGGCCAGCGAGCACAGGTGGAGGCGGTCGGGCGGCAGGGACGGGCGGAGCAGGACCGAGAACAGCAGCCCGTCGCCGGGGGCCGCGTCCCACCGGCGCCCGAGTCGGCCCCGGCCGGCCGTCTGGTGGTCGGCGACGAGCACGGTCCCCTCGGCGGCGCCGTCGCCGGCGGCGGCGAGGAGGTCGGCGTTCGTGGAGCCGGTCTCCCTCACCCAGCGCACCTCGGCGAAGCGGCTGCCGGCGACCGCCGGCGCGATCGGGTGGAGCTCGGTCGGTTCCAGGCCTGACACGATAGGGACCGTGCTCTCCAAGGTCCTCATCGCCAACCGCGGCGAGATCGCCGTCCGGGTCGTCCGCGCCTGCCGGGAGCTCGGGATCGCGTCGGTCGCCGTCTACTCCGACCTCGACCGGCACGCGCTGCACGTCCGCCTGGCCGACGAGGCGTACGCCCTCGGCGGGTCGACGGCGGCCGAGAGCTACCTGAACACGGCGGCCATCCTGGACGCCGTCGAGCGCAGCGGGGCCGACGCCGTCCACCCCGGCTACGGGTTCTTCTCGGAGAACACCGACTTCGCGAGGGCCATCACGGCGAGGGGCGTCACCTTCGTCGGCCCGCCGCCCGAGGCCATCGAGCAGATGGGCGACAAGATCTCCGCCCGCCGGGCGGCCGAGCGGTCCGGGGTGAGCGGCGTGCCCGGGCTGACCGAGGAGGTCACCTCGCCCGACCAGGTGCGGGCCTTCGGGGCCGAGCACGGCTGGCCGGTGGCCATCAAGGCCGCGTACGGCGGCGGCGGGCGGGGCATGAAGGTGGTCGGCGACCCGTCCGAGGTCGAGGCGGCCATGGAGTCGGCCAGGCGGGAGGCGGCCGCTTACTTCGGGCGGGACGAGGTGTACCTCGAGCGCTACCTCACCTGGCCGCGCCACATCGAGATGCAGGTGATGGCCGACACCCACGGCAACTGCGTGTGGCTCGGCGAGCGGGACTGCTCGGCCCAGCGGCGACACCAGAAGCTGGTCGAGGAGAGCCCGGCGCCGGGCCTGGCCGACGAGGTCCGCCGGGCCATGGGCGACGCGGCCGTGCGGGTGGCCAGGGGGTGCGGCTACGTCAACGCCGGCACCGTCGAGTTCCTCTACCAGGACGGCGAGTTCTGGTTCCTCGAGATGAACACGAGGCTCCAGGTCGAGCACCCGGTCACCGAGATGGTCACCGGCACCGACCTCGTCGCCGAGCAGCTGCGGGTGGCGGCGGGCGAGCCGCTGTCGTTCGGGCAGGACGACATCGAGCGCCGCGGGCACAGCATCGAGTGCCGGATCAACGCCGAGGACCCGGCCGGCGGCCGCTTCCTCCCCTCCCCCGGGCGCATCACGTCGCTCGCCGCCCCGGCCGGCCCCGGCACCCGCTGGGACGGCGGCTACGAGTCGGGCGACGAGATCAGCCAGTTCTACGACAACCTGGTCGGCAAGCTCGTCGTGTGGGGCGAGGACCGCGAGGCCGCCCGACGGCGGATGCTGCGGGCCCTGCGGGAGCTGCGGGTCGAGGGCATCGCCACGACCGTGCCCGCCCACGTGGCGATCCTGTCCCACCCCGACTTCGCCGAGGCCCGCCACTCGACCAAGTGGGTCGAGGAGCGCCTCGACCTGTCCGGCGTGGCCTCGCCGCCGAAGCCGGCCGCAGCCGCGTCGGCCGACGGCGACGGGCAGGCCCCGAAGGTCCAGCGCGACGTCGACGTCGAGGTCAACGGCAAGCGCTACACGGTCAAGCTCTGGGTGCCTGATGTGCCGACCGCAGTCGCAGTCGGTGGTCCCGCCGGGGCGAGCGCCCGGAGCACGCCCGCTCGGAAGCGTCCTGC
>DASWMK010000196.1 GCA_036399815.1 Acidimicrobiales bacterium | reverse complement strand
CCGGCGCTCGATCGGCTGGTACGGGTCGGTCACCGAGCTCATGTAGATCGTCCGGCCGGCCAGCGGCGCCCGCATGCGGCGCAGGCGGTCGACGGCGTTCTCCTTCACCCGCACCCAGTCGCCCCACCGCTCCATCTCGTCCCGGCTGCGGGCGAAGGCGGCGGCGTAGCAGTAGGAGCACCCGTAGGTGCAGCCGGCGTACGGGTTCAGCGAGAAGTCGTGGTCGGCGAGGTACCCGCTCGTGCGGGTGAGGATCGAGGACACCGTCTCGTAGGTGACGGTGGCGTGCCCGAGCCGCGTCGTCATCGGTCACCTATCGGCAGGTCGAGGGGGTTGGTGCAGTTCACTACGATCCCGCCGTGCCGAAGTTCGTCGTGCGCTACGAGTCCGCCGCCGACGTGGCCAGCCGGGCGCCCGCCGTCTTCCCGGCCCACGAGGCCTGGTACCGGCGCTTCGCCGACGACGGCACCCTGCTCATGATCGGCATCTTCGCCGACCCGCAGGCCGAGGGGGCCATGGCCGTGTTCACGACGCGGGAGGCGGCGGAGGCGTTCGTGGCTGGCGACCCGTTCGTGACCGAGGGCGTGGTCGCCCGCTGGCACGTGCTCGAGTGGCGCGAGGTGCTCACCGGCGAGTAGAACTACAACCGAATGGTTGTAGATACCGCCGAGCGGCGCGACGACCGCATCTTCCACGCGCTGGCCGACCCCACCCGCCGCGACATCCTCCGGGTCACCCTGGAGGCCCCGCACTCGGTGTCGGCGCTGGCCCGGCGGTACCCGATGAGCTTCGCCGCCGTGCAGAAGCACGTCGCCGTCCTGGCCGCCGCCGGGCTCGTCACCAAGCGGCGCCGGGGGCGGGAGCAGCTCGTCGCCGGCGACGTCGGCACCGTTCGCCATGCCGCCGCGCTCCTCGACCGCTTCGAGGCGCTGTGGCGCGACCGCATCGACCGCATCGGCGAGATCCTCGCCGAGGACCAGCGCGAGGGAGGCCCTCCGTGAGCGTGACCGACGTCCGCAAGGACCCCGAGGCCAGGACCATGACCGTCACCGCCGAGTACGACGCGCCCGTCGAGCGGGTGTGGGAGCTGTGGGCCGACCCCCGCCAGCTCGAGCGGTGGTGGGGCCCGCCGACCTACCCGGCGACCGTCGTCGACCACGACCTCAGCCCCGGCGGGGCCGTGCGGTACTACATGACCGGGCCCGAGGGCGACCGGCCGCACGGCTGGTGGCGGGTGCTCTCCGTCGACCCGCCCCGGCGCCTCGAGTTCGAGGACGGCTTCGCCGACGCCACCGGCGAGCCGAGCCCCGACATGCCGACGATGACGATCAGGGTCGCGCTCGACGACCGCGAGGGCGGCGGCACGCGGATGGCCATCGAGACCACCTTCCCGTCGACCGAGGCCATGGAGCAGCTGCTGTCGATGGGCATGGAGGAGGGCATGGCCGCGGCCATCGCCCAGATCGACGACCTCGTCGCCGTGCCCGGGTAGCCCCGGCCGGGTACGACCCGGGCGTGAGCGGTGTGGCCAGGGTGGGGTGCAGCGGGTGGGTGTACCGGGACTGGCGGGGGATCGTCTATCCCGAGAAGCTGCCGCAGCGGTCCTGGTTCGCCCACTACGCCACCCTCTTCGACAGCGTCGAGCTCAACACCACCTTCTACCGGCTGCCGCCGCCGTCGACGGTCGAGAAGTGGGCCGCGCAGGCGCCGCCCGGGTTCGTGTACGCGCTGAAGCTCGGCGCCTTCGGCACCCACCGCATGAAGCTGGCCGACGCCGCCCGCTGGCTGCCCAACCACCTCGACCGGGCCGACCGGCTCGGCCACGCGCTCGGCCCGACCGTCGTGCAGCTGCCCCCGAAGTGGCGGCGCAACGTCGAGCGGCTCGACGAGTTCCTGTCGGTGGCGCCGTTCGACGAGCGCCACCGGTGGGCCGTCGAGCTGCGGGAGCCGTCGTGGGTGCACGACGACGTGTTCGCCGTGCTCGAGCGGCACGGGGCCGCCCTGTGCATCCACGACCTCCTCCCCGACCACCCGTGGGTGCGGACGGCGGACTGGACCTACGTCCGCTTCCACGGCCCCGCGGCGCTGGAGCGCAAGTACTGGGGCCGCTACGGGCCCGATCGCCTCGCCCCGGCGGCCGACCGGCTGGCCGCCTGGCTGGGGGAGGGGTGCGACGTGTACGCCTACTTCAACAACGACCACCTCGGCCACGCCGTCGAGGACGGGCGCTGGCTGGCCGACCGGCTGGGCGTGGCCGCACCGGCCGGCGGCTAGGCGAGCCGGGCGATCTCCCGCAGGAGGCGCTGCTCGCTGACCGGCGCCGGCGTGCCGAGCTTCTGGGCCCAGAGGCTCACCCGCAGCTCCTCGACCTGCCACCGCAGGTCGAGCACCTCGGGCGACGGCTGCCGGGACCGCAGCTCGTCGTAGGCCTGCTCGACCTCGCGCACGCGGCGCATCAGCCGGGCGTCGCGCACGGGGTCGCGGGGCAGCTTGTCGAGGCGGAGGTCGACGGCCCGCAGGTAGCGCAGCACGTCGGGCAGGCGGGCCGCGCCGGTCGCCGTGGCGAACCCGGGGTGGACGAGGCGGGCCACCTGGACGGCCACGTCGGTGAGGGCCGGCGCCAGCGCGTCCGAGGTGAGCGCGTCGAGCCGGTGCTCGACGGCGCGCGCCGCGGTGAGCACGTCGCCGACGGTCGTCGCCACCTCCGCGGCGGCCGGCACCAGGCGGGCCCTGGCCAGCGCGACGAGGCCGGCGAACTCCTCCTCGTCCCAGGCCGGCCCGCCGGCCGAGTCGACCAGGCCGTCGAGCGCGCACGTCACGCAGTCCTCGAGCACCTCGGCGGCGGTGGCGTAGGGCGCGGACGCGAGGGCCAGCCGGGTGGCGTTGCGCAGCCGGCGCTCCACGGCCGGCGCCACCGCGCCCACGGCCAGCAGCACCAGCCGGCGTGTCCCCGCCCACATCGCCGTCGCCTGCTCGTGGGCCGACGGCAGCGCCCGCACGCCGACCGTGGAGCCCTCGTCCACGAGCGCCGGGTACACGGTCAGCGCCAGCCCTCCGACCGACGCCGTCGCCGTCCGGGGCAGCGTCCCGCCCGGCCACGCCGCCAGCCCGCTGCGCTCCAGCCCGGCGACCGACCGGGCGATCGACGGCCGCAGGCGGGCCAGCAGGTGGTCCCGCAGCGCGTCGAGGTCCTTGCCCCAGGCCAGCGGCCGGCCGTGCTCGGTCACCACCCGGAACGACATCCGCAGGTGCGGCGGCACGGCGTCGAGGGAGAACGCCGCGCGGGGCACCGCCTCGCCGGTCATGCGGCCGAGCTCGCGGGAGAGCACGTCGAGCAGCGGGCCGTCGGCCGGCCCGGCCCGGTCGAGGAAGGCCCGGGCGTGCTCGGCCGCCGGCACGAGGTGCCGGCGCAGGTCCTTCGGCAGCGACCGGATCAGCGCGGTCACCAGGTCCTCGCGCCAGCCCGGCACCTGCCAGTCGAACCCGTCGGGCCGCACGTCGAGGAGCGACGGCAGGGGCACGTCGACGGTCACCCCGTCGAGGTCGGCGCCGGGGTCGAACGTGTAGGTGAGCGCGAGGGAGAGGTCGCCCTGCCGCCAGCGGTCGGGGTAGGCGTCGACGGACACCTCGCCGGCCGCCGGGTCGACCAGGTCGGCGAGGGCCCACGTGAGCAGGTCGGGCCGGCGGCGGCGCTCGTCCTTCCACCACCGGTCGAAGTGCCGGGTGGACACGACCCCGTCCGGGACGCGGCGGTCGAAGAACTCGTACCGCGCCCGCTCGTCGACGAGCAGGTCCCGGCGCACCCGGTCCTCCAGGGCCTGCACCTGCTCGACCACCGCGGCGTTCTCGGTCACGAACGCGTGGTGGGTCGTCCACTCGCCCTCGACCAGCGCGTGGCGGAGGAACAGCTCGCGGGCGCCGGCCGGGTCGACCCGCGCGTACGGCACCCGGCGGGCCTCGACCAGCGGCACCCCGTAGAGCGTGACCCGCTCGTGGACCATCGCCGCGCCCCGGTCCTCGTCCCACCACGGCTCGCCGTGGGAGCGCTTGACGAGGTGCTGCGCCAGCCGCTCGGCCCACGACGGGTGGATGCGGGCGGCCACCCGCCCCCACAGCCGGTTGGTCTCGACCAGCTCGGCGACCATCACCCACTGGGGCGGCCGGGAGGCGAGGGCCGAGCCGGGGGCGATCACGAAGCGGGTGTTGCGGGCGCCCACGAACTCCTTCACGCGACGGTCGGGGCGGTGGTCGCGCAGGCCGATGTGGGAGAGCAGGCCGGCGAGGAGGGACATGTGGACGCGATCGGGGTCGCCGGGCTGCTCGTTGACCCTGGCCCCCTGCGAGCGCAGCACCCGCTGGATCTGGTCGTGCACGTCCTGCCACTCACGGACCCGGAACCAGTGCAGGAACTCGGCCTTGCACAGCTTGCGGAACTGGCTCGACGACCGCTCCTCCTGGGCCGCCTGGAGGTGCTCCCAGAGGCGGAGGTAGGCGAGGAAGTCCGAGTCGTCGCCCTTGAACCGGGCGTGGGCCTGGTCGGCGGCCTGCTCCTTGCCGAGCGGGCGCTCGCGGGGGTCCTGGATGGCGAGAGCGGCCGCGATCACCGTCACCTCGGCGAGGCAGCCGTTGGCGTCGGCCTCGAGCACCATGCGGCCGAGCCGGGGGTCGATGGGCAGCTGGGCCAGCCGGCGGCCGACGGCGGTCAGCCGGGGCCGGCCCCGGCGCACGCCGGGCTCCAGCGCGCCGAGCTCCTCCAGCAGGGCCACGCCGTCGCCGATGGCGCGGGCGTCGGGCGGCTCCACGAACGGGAAGGCGGCGACGTCGCCGAGGCCGATGGCGGTCATCTGGAGGATGACCGAGGCGAGGTTGGTCCGCAGCACCTCCGGCTCGGTGAACTCCGGCCGGGCCAGGTAGTCGTCCTCGGCGTACAGGCGGACGCAGATGCCGGGGCCGACCCGCCCGCAGCGCCCGGCCCGCTGGTCGGCCGACGCCTGGGAGATCGGCTCGATCGGGAGCCGCTGCACCTTGGTGCGCCGGTTGTAGCGGGAGATGCGGGCCGTGCCCGGGTCGACGACGTAGCGGATGCCGGGCACGGTGATCGACGTCTCGGCCACGTTGGTGGCGAGCACCACCCGCCGCCCGGTGTGGCGCTCGAACACCCGGTGCTGGTCGGCGGTCGACAGCCGCCCGAACAGCGGCAGCACCTCGGTGTCCCGGAGGCCGCAGCGGGCGAGCGCGTCGGCCGTGTCCCTGATCTCCCGCTCGCCGCTCAGGAACACGAGCACGTCGCCCGGCCCCTCGGCGACGACCTCCTCGACGGCGTCGCAGATGGCCTGCACCTGGTCCCGGTCGTCGTCCTCGTCGTCGCCGACCGGCCGGTAGCGGACCTCGACCGGGTAGGTGCGGCCCGACACCTCGACCACCGGCGCGCCGCCGAAGTGCTCGGCGAAGCGGACGGTGTCGATGGTCGCCGAGGTGATGACGACCTTCAGGTCGGGCCGGCGGGGCAGCAGCTGCTTCAGGTAGCCGAGGAGGAAGTCGATGTTGAGGCTCCGCTCGTGGGCCTCGTCGACGATCACGGTGTCGTACCGGGTGAGCAGCCGGTCCCGCTGGATCTCGGCCAGCAGGATGCCGTCGGTCATCACCCGCAGGAGCGTGCGCTCGCCGACCCGGTCGGTGAAGCGCACCGTGTAGCCGACGAGGTCGCCGACCTCGATCCCGAGCTCCTCGGCCACCCGCTCGGCCACCGCCCGGGCGGCGATGCGGCGGGGCTGGGTGTGGGCGACCATGCCCCGCACGCCCCGCCCGGCCTCCAGGCACATCTTCGGCAGCTGGGTGCTCTTCCCCGACCCCGTCTCCCCGGCGACGATCACCACCTGGTGGTCGCGGATGGCGGCCACCAGCTCGTCGCGGCGCTCGGCCACCGGCAGGTCGGCCGGGTAGGCGGGCACGGGGACGAGGGCCCGGCGGGCCGCCACCCGGCGCTCGGCCGCCTCGACGGCGGCGGCGATGGCGCGCGGCGTGCCCGCCCCGTCGCCCCGCCCGGCCCGGTCCAGGCGGCGGCGCAGCTCGTGCTCGTCGCGGACGGTGAGGGCGGGGAGGCGGTCGGCCAGGTCGGCCAGGGTCGGCGCCGTCTCCACCCCCACAGGATGGCGGGCGCGCGCCCCCCTGCCCCTACGAGTTGCCGGCGAGGTGGCGGTCGAACCAGTCCAGCGTGCGCGTCCAGGCGTCGGCCGCCGACGCCGGGTGCCAGCTGTCCCGCTGGTCGCAGTGGAAGCCGTGCTCCGCGTCGGGGTAGCGGACGAGCTCGGTGGGCCGGCCGGACGCCGCCGCCGCCACCCGCAGGTCGTCGACGTCGGCGACCGGGATGCCGCGGTCCCGGTCGCCGTACAGCCCGAGCCACGGCGCCCGCAGCCCGGTCGCCTCCTCGACGAGCGGGCCGAAGCCGAACCGGCCCTCCTTGACCCCGCCGCCGTAGAACGTCACGGCCGCGCCGACGTCGCGGCGGGCGGCGACGACGAGCGCCACCGTCCCGCCCATGCAGAACCCGACGATGCCGGTCCGGTCGGCGCCGATGCCGGCGTCGCGGATGCGGGCCAGCGCGGCGTCCACGTCGGCCAGCACGCCGTCGACGGTCAGCGCGGCCATGTGCGGGCGGACGACGGCGAGGTCCCCGTAGCCGAGCTTCGGGTCGCCGGTGCGGTGGAACAGGTGCGGGGCGACGGCGAGCCACCCCTCGGCCGCGAACCGGCGGGCCACGTCCTCGATGTGGTCGTTGACCCCGAACGCCTCCTGGACGACGACCAGGCCGCCCTTGGGCGCCCCGGCCGGCTCGTGGACGGACAGCGGCGTCGCCTCGGACATGGCCGCGAACCTACGCGGCGGCGGCCGCCTCCAGCATCGCCACCATGGCGTCGAGGACGGACTGGTCCGGGGTGGGCAGCGGCACCACGTCGCGCAGGGCGTGGAGCCACCCGAAGGCGGTGTCGACCTGGTTGCCGTGGAGGGTGATGGCGTGGGCGCTCGCCACCACCGAGGCGCCGAGCGACCGCACCCGGTCGAGGTGGGCGCCGTAGCGGGCCTCGTCCACCCAGCGCACCCACGGGCTCATCCCGACCTGGGCCTGGAGGAACGCCTCGCGGGCGAAGTCGGGGTCGAGGTCGGCGACGTCGTCGACCTCGTGGGTGACCGGCGTGGCGAAGCTGTCGGCCGCCCAGTACACCCCGGTGGCCGTGTCGAACAGGCCGCGGGTCGCCGGGCTGTCGAAGGTCGGCGGGACCACGGCGACGAAGCGGCGGCCGTTGGCCGTGAACGACTCGCCGTCGTTCACCCAGCGCATCCGGTCGAGGGGCAGCAGGTAGTCGGCGCCGATGCGCTCGACGCTCGTCCAGTTGGTCACGAGCGTGGCCCTCGGGCAGCGGTCGAGCACCTCGCGGAGGTTGCCGGTGTGGTCGCTGTCGTCGTGGGAGAGGTACACCCAGCGCACGTCGGCCGGGTCCACCAGCTCGAAGGCGTGGTCGAGCCAGCCGGCCCGCGTCACCGCCGGGCCGCAGTCCACGATCATCGGCTCGTCGCCGGTGATCACCATCGAGTTCACGTGGATGGCGAACGGGTTGACCCCCTCGCCGTACAGCTGGCGGACGACGTGGGTGCCGGGGGCGATCGTCTGGGTCTCGCAGAAGCGGATCGGAGCGTCCATGGCCAGGTTGTCGCACGGGCCCCTTGACGCCCGGTCCACCGGTGCTTGCAGGCGGCTGGACGCGCGCCGGTAGCCTCGCCGGCCGGGACCGGGAGGGGAACCGTGTGGTACGGGGTGCTGGGCAGCCTGGAGGTGCTGGACGACGGCGGCGTCGCCGTCGACGTGGGGGGCGCGCAGCCGCGCGCGCTGCTCGCCGCCCTGCTGCTCGCCCGGGGCCGGGTGGTGGCCGCCGACTGGCTGATCGAGGCCGTCTGGCCCGACGCCCCGCCGGCCTCGGCCGTCGGCACCCTCCAGTCCTACGTGTCCCGGCTGCGCCGGGTGCTGGAGCCGGCGCGGGACCGGCGGGCGCCGGCCCGGGTCATCGTGTCCGAGCCGGCCGGCTACCGGCTGGACGTGCCCGCCGACCGGGTCGACTTCCGCCGCTTCGAGGACCTCGCCGACCGGGGGAGGGCGCGGCTCGACGCCGGTGACGCGGCCGGGGCCAGGGACGCGCTGGTGGAGGCCGCCGCGCTGTGGCGGGGCCCGGCGCTGGCCGAGTTCGCCGACCACGAGTTCGCCCGGGGCATGGCGACCAGGCTGGAGGAGCGCCGGCTGGTCGCCGTGGAGGACCGGATCGACGCCGAGCTCCGCCTCGGCCACCACGCCGCGCTGATCGCCGAGCTGTCCGAGCTGATCGACCGGCACCCGCTCCGCGAGGCGCTCAGGGGCCACCTCGCCCTCGCCCTCTACCGGTCGGGGCGCCAGGCCGAGGCGCTGCGGGCCATCGAGGACACGCGGCGGGCCCTGCGCGACGAGCTCGGCGTGGACCCCGGGCCGGCCCTGCGCGACCTCGAGCGGCGCATCCTGGCCCACGACCCGGGCCTCGAGCCGGAGCGGCCGGCCCCCGCACCGGTGCCGGCGCCGGCGCCGGCCGCCGCCGCCTGGTCGGGCGACGTCGTCCCCGGGGCCACCCTGGTCGGCCGGGGCCAGGAGCTGGCCCAGCTGTGCGACGCCCTGCGGGAGGCGATGGCCGGCACCGCCCGCCTGGTCCTCGTCGAGGGGGAGCCGGGGATCGGCAAGACCCGGCTGCTCGAGGAGGTCGGCGCCACCGCGGCCGGCGCCGGCGCCGTCGTGCTGTGGGGCCGCTGCCACGAGGGCGAGGGCGCCCCGGCGTTCTGGCCGTGGCTGCCCGTGGTCCGGGAACTCGTCGCCGCCCTGCCCGAGGGCGAGCGGGCGGCGACCACGGCCGGCGAGCTGGGCCGCCTGCTCGGCGTCGCCTCCCCGCCCGAGCCGGAGGTGGGCGCCGGCCCGGTGCCCGGCGGCGGCCGGTTCCCGCTGTTCGACGCCGTCGCCGGGCTGCTGGAGCGATGCGCGGCGGCGGCGCCGGTCGTCGTCCTGCTCGACGACCTCCAGTGGGCCGACGTCGCCTCCCTGGAGCTGTTCGGGTTCCTCGCCCAGCGGCTCGGGTCGGCCCGGGTGCTCGCCGTCGGCTCCCTGCGGGAGCTGGAGGTCGGCCGCAACGACGCCGTCGTCGCCGCCGTCGCCACCGCCATGCGCCGGCCCGGCACCCGTCGCCTGCACCTGCACGGCGTCGACCCGGCGGCCACGGGGGTGCTGGTGGAGCGGGCGGCCGGCGCCCCGGCGTCGGCGGCGACCGTCGCCGCCATCCACGCCCGCTCGGACGGCAACCCGTTCTTCGTCGGCGAGCTGGCCCGGCTGCTGGCGAGCGACCGCCACCTGACCGCCGACCCGGCCTCGGCCGCCATCCCGGCCGGCGTGCGGGAGGTCGTGCGGCGCCGGCTGGCCCAGCTGCCGGCGTCGACCGTGGAGCTGCTCGACGTGGCCGCGGTGGCCGGGCGCGACTTCGACCTGCGCATCCTCGCCAGGGCGTCCGCCCTGTCGGTCGACCGCTGCCTCGACGACCTGGAGCCGGCCGTCACCACGCGCCTGCTGCTCGCCGTCCCCGACGAGCCGGCCGCCTTCCGCTTCGCCCACGCCCTCGTGCGCGAGGCCGTCCTCGACGAGCTCTCGCCGCTCCGCCGGGCCCGGCTCCACCAGCGGGTGGCCGACGCCATCGAGGAGGCCGAGGGCGACAGCGAGGACGCGGCCGAGATCGTCGCCGCCCACCTGTGGTCGGCCGCCCCGCTCGGCCTCGAGCGGCGGGCGGCCGAGGCGCTGGAGCGGGCGGCCGACGTGGCCACCCGCCGGTACGCCTACGAGGCGGCCGACGACCTGCTCGAGCGGGCCGCCCAGCTGCGGCGGTCGGCGGGGTCGTCCCAGCAGGACGCGGAGGCCGAGCTGGCCGTGCTCGGCCGGCTGGCCAGCGTGCGCCGCATCCTCCACGGCTACCAGGGCGGCTGGGAGCGCAGCCCGCTCGACCGGGCTCGGGAGCTGGCCCGCCGCACCGGCCGCCACGACCTGCTGGTCGGGTTCCTGTGGGCCGAGTGGGCCGGCGCGGCCACGTCGTGCCGGTTCGACGCCGCCCTGCGCATGGCCGACGAGCTGCGCCGGATCGGCGAGGAGTCCGACGACCCCGCCGTGCAGGCCATGGTCGACCACTGCCTCGGCGTCCAGGCCTGGCACCTCGGGCGCATCGACGAGGCCGTGCGGTACACGAAGCGGGCGGAGGCGAGGACCGACGCCGACATCGAGGCGCTGCTCGAGAGCGGCCCGCTGACGAGGGCGTTCGCCCTCACGTTCGCCGAGATGGCCGGCGAGCTGGAGGACGACGGCGGCCGCTACGAGGCGCTCGGCCGGGCCTACCCCGACCCGTTCTCGCAGATCATCGTGCTGAGCAACGGCGCGTACGCCGGAGTGATGGTCGGCGACTTCGTGCGGGTCGAGCGGCTGGCCCGCACCGCGGCGACCCACGACCCCAACCGGGCGGCGTCGTTCTTCACCAACGGCAACCGCATGTTCCTCGCCGCCGGCCTCGCCCACCTGGGCCGGCCCGAGGACGCGCTCGCCATCTACGCCGACGCCCTGCCCGGCTACCTCGCCACCGGGGCGAGGACGATCGTGCCCGTCCACCTGACCAACCGGGCCTACGCCCAGCTGGAGGTGGGCCGGGCCGACCTGGCCCTCGGCTCCATCGCCGAGGCGTGGGCGGTGATCGAGGAGCGGGGCGAGCGGTCGAACGTGCCGACCGTGATGCTCTACGAGGCGATCGTGCACCACCGCACGGGCGCGCCCGCCGACGACGTGCGGCTGCGGCTGGCGAAGGCCCACGAGGCGGCGACCGCCCAGGGCGCCCACGGCGTCGCCCGCCACGTCGCCCGCCGAGCCGCCGACCTGGGCTTCGAGGTGCCCTAGCACCACCGCCCGGCGGCGAGGGCGGCGAGCGCCGCCCGCAGCTCCAGCGCGGCGGCGGCCGCGCCGTTGGTGGGCGGCGAGCGGTCGGCCAGGGCCGTGCGCAGCCGGTCGCCCCGCAGCACCATCCCGTGGCCGCTCACGACCGTGTCGGGGGCGATGGCCCGCAGCCCGTCGAAGCAGGCCGGGTCCCAGCCCGCCACCTGCCGCTCCCAGTAGGCGTCGTCCAGGTCGTCGGCGTCGACCACCGGGTGGCGCACCGGCGTCGCCAGGGCCGAGGACGACCACCACAGCCGCAGGTCGGGCACGAGCACGCCGAGGTCGCCGCCGGGCGCCCGGGTGACCGACAGGCCCTCGATCGAGTCGCCGGGCTCTACGGGCACGCCGGCCGACCCGTACACCGTCGCGCCCCGGCACACGGCCGTCAGCGCCCGGACGTCGTCGGCCGCCGGTCCCGCCCCGGGACGGGTGGCGACCACCGCCCGGACGGCGCCCGGGTCGACGTGGGACCACAGCCGCTCGGTGGCCGGCAGCGGCATGCCGCCGAGCACGACGACGGCCGCCGGCCGGCGCAGCACGAGCGCGTTGACGGGGATGAGGAACGGGGCGGCGTCGTCGCCGTGGAAGCTGGGCACGACCACCGCGCCGGGGGCGACCTCGACGGGGTCGGCGAAGCGCGCGTGGGCGTGCGGCACCCCGCCATCGTCCGGCCCGGCCCTTGACCGCCGCTTGCAGGCGACTTGCAGGCCGGCCCCCGCCGCGCCCCGTGGCCGTGGCAAGCCGCTCACAAGCCGTCGCCAAGGCCGGCATCCGATGCTCGCCCCATGCTCCGCAGGACACTCCCGGCACTGGCCGCCGTCGCCGTCGTGGCGGCCGGCTGCTCCGACGGCGGACCGGGCCCGGCCCGGTCGGCGACGGCGCCGACCGCCCCGGCGGCCACCAGCACCACGGTGGCGGCCGACCCGGTCGCCGTGCTCGCCGTGGACTACGCCTTCGACGGCCTCCCCGACCGGGTGCCGGCCGGCACCCCGGTGCGGCTGACCAACGCGTCGACCACCGAGGCCCACGAGCTGGTGGCCGTCCGCCTGGCCGACGGCGACGAGCGCACCGTCGACGAGCTCGTCGCCCTGCCGGCCGGCGAGGTCGACGCGCTCGTCGGCCGGGCCGCCGCCACCGCCACCGCCGGGCCGGGCGGCGAGGTCGCCACCGCGACCCTCGACCGGCCCGGCCGCTACCTCGTCGTCTGCACCCTCCCGACCGGCGCCGCCGGCGGGCCGCCCCACTTCACGGCCGGCATGTACGGCCAGATCGTCGTCCTCGGAGGGAACTGATGCTGCGCAAGGCGATCCCGATGGTGCTGGTGGGCGTGGCCGCGGCCGTCGTCCTCGCCGCGTTCGGCCCGTGGGCCGGGGCCACGCCCCCGGCCGCCTTCACCTGGTCGATGCCCGACCGCTTCGGCGTCGACGCCGACCACGACGACGTGATCGACGAGCGCACCGACGCCGCCTACGTCGACCCCGCGACCTGGCCGGTCGACTTCGACGCGTGCGCGACCGGGGGCCAGCCCCACCCCGGCGCCACCTACACCTGGGACTTCGGCGACGGCACCCCGCCGTCCGACGCCGGCAACGACTGCACGGTCACCCACCCGTACGCCGAGGTCGACGTGCCTTACCAGGTGACCCTCACGCTTGCCGACGGCTCCGGCTCGTCGACGACGACGCAGACGATCCTGCCCCGCGACCACGTGATCGTGTCGCTCGGGGACTCCGCCGCGTCCGGCGAGGGCAACCCCGACCACCTCGAGCCGGCGCTGCGGTCCCGCTCGTTCACGAGCGCCGGGTTCTCCCACACCTGGAACGACGAGCAGTGCCACCGCTCGGCGCTGGCCGGCCCGGCCCAGGCCGCCATCCGCCTCGAGCAGCGTGACCCGCACAGCTCGGTCACGTTCATCCACCTGGCCTGCTCCGGCGCCCGCATCACGAGGGGCGTGATCGGCCCGTACCAGGGCCTGGTCAACGACGCCGACCCCCGCCTCGACTGCGACGACCCGAGCTCGCCGTTCTACATCCGCTACCCGGACCCGAAGCTCGACGCGCCCCGCCCGACCGACCCCGACTGCCTCCCGCCCCAGGTGGAGCAGCTGGCCTCGATCATCGGCGGCCGGGCCATCGACGCCATCACCGTGTCCGGCGGGATCAACGACGTGTTCTTCTCGAAGGTCGCCTTCGCCTGCCTGTTGACCGACGACTGCTCGACCATGCCGTCCGACCAGATGATGGGCCCCGACGGCCAGGCCCAGACGGCCGACCAGTTCCTCGGCGTGCGCTTCGGCCAGCTCCGGAGCCGCATCGGCGCGATGGCCGACCAGCTGATGGACCTGCCCCTCCGGTCGGCCGACCCGGCGCACGGGATCGCCGCCGGCCGGGTGTTCCTCACCACCTACCCGAACCCCGAGACCGACGACGACGGCAGCGTCTGCCACACCGACGAGGTCGCCCGCGTCGCCCGCATGCCCCAGTGGCTGAAGGACGCCGTCGACGACCTGCTGGCCCCGGCCGGCATGGATTCCGACGCCGGGATCATGACCCAGCACGAGTGGGGGTGGGCCGCCGAGGCCATCGTCCAGCGGCTGAAGACCGAGATCGTCGCCGCCACCGGCACGGCCAACGCCGATTACCCGGGCCGGTTCGCCGTCATCACCGAGCCGACCGGCGCGTTCGCCACCCACGGCTACTGCGCCAACGACACCTGGGTGCGCGACATCCCGACCTCGTTCCTCTACCAGCGCGACCCCGAGGGCTCCTTCCACCCCAACCGGGCCGGCCACTTCTACGGCTACGCCCTGCCCATCGAGGACCACCTGGCCGCCCACCTCGGGATCACCGCGCCCGAGCTGCCGCCGCACGTCCCCGGCGACATCGAGGCCTTCGAGGCCATCAACCAGGACCTCGCCCAGCTGATGGAGGTCATGTCCCGGATCGACATCGTCGAGGAGATCCAGCGGCTCCTGCCCGACGACACCCGCAAGAAGCGGGACAGGGACGGCGATCGGGACCTGGACCTCGCCCGCCTGCCCCAGCTCATCCGCGACGCCGTCGGCGGCCTGCGCGACAAGCTCGTCGCCGAGGGGACCCCGAAGGCGCTGTCCGAGCTCGACGCCTGGCTCGACGGCCTCGACGACGAGGTCGGCCCGCTCGACCTCGAGGTCGACGCCACGATCACCCCGCACGCGGCCACCGAGCGCTACGAGCTGCTGCTCGACGTGACCCTCGGCGGCCCGCTCACCGAGATGCGCTTCGACACCGGCGGCCTCCGCCTCGACGGCCCCGACGTGGAGGCCGAGGTGGCGATGAGCTTCCGGTTCATCGTCGAGCCCGAGCGGTCCCACGACCGGGTGTACCTGCTGCCGGCCGACGACAACGGCATCCGCGTCACCCTGAAGGCCGAGCAGACGGTGCCGCCGGGCCAGCCCGAGACCGCGCTCCTCGGCGTGGTCGACGTGGCCGTGCACGGCCCGGCCGCCGGCAAGGCCGTGGACTTCGAGTCGTCGCTGACGATCGAGCCGCGGGACCCGAACGGCAACGGCGAGATCTCGGTCGACGAGCTCGTCGGCCGGTCCTTCTCCGGCGCCTTCTCGGTCGCCTGCGACCCGACCTCGCACCTCGCCCTCGACCTGCACGTGACCGCCGGCCTGCCCGGCCTCACCGGCGAGATCGCCGGCCTGGCGGTGGACGACGCCAACCTGTGCGACGGCCTCGCCACGCCGACGGTCGACTTCGCCGACCCGGACTTCGCGGCCGTCCAGAACCTCGGCCCCCACGACGTCGTCGACGCCGTCATCGCCATCGCCCAGGCCCTCCAGGTCGTGCAGGAGCGGGCCGACCTCGACCTGCCCTTCGCCGACGGCGCCCTGTCGGACGTGGTCGACGTGGCCACCGACGTCCGCCGGTTCCTCGTCGACGCCGGCTGGACCGACCCCGACGACCCGCTCACCCCCGTCTCGATGGAGGAGGGCGAGGAGCGCACCACCTCGCTGGCCGACCTCGTCGCCGGGCTGGAGGACGCCCTCGGCCTGCCCGAGGGGGCCATGGGCCTGCGCTACGAGCCCGCCCAGCAGCGCTTCGCCCTGGACCTCGGCCTCACCGCCCAGGCCGCCGACGTGACCGTCCCGGTGGACGGCTCCCTGCTGGAGCGGGCCGGCATCGCCGACGCCGCCGGCGAGGCGACCGTCGCCGCCGACGCCACCGCCACCGTCGACCTCGGCATCGCCCTCGACGTCAGCTCCGACCCCGAGGGCACCCCCACCGACCAGCTGCGCACGGTCACCGACCGCCTGCTCGTGCGGACCGACGGGGCCGGCGTCGAGGTCGACGCCGGCGCCCGCCTGCGGCTGGCCGGCTCGGCGCTGATCGGCCCGCTGCCCGTCGAGGTCACCCTCGACGACGGCAGCGGCGGGCCTCGGTCCCTGCTGTCCAAGCCCGACCCGTCCCGGCCGCTGCTGTCGATCGGCCTCGACAGCCCCGGCGACTACGCCTCGCTGGCCGACCTGCTCTCCGGCGACCCCGACCGGTTCGCGGTGACCGCCGACGTCAACGCCGGCCTCGCCCCCGTGCCCGTGCACGTGGTCGCCCGCCTGCGCCAGGGCGGCCCCGTCCTCGGCTCGGGCACGGTCACCGTCGCCTGGCCCGACCTCGCCGCCCTCACCGGTCCGGACGGTCCCCAGGTGACGGCGGATGCCGCGTTCGACCGCGACCTGCTCCGCTTCGCCGACGCCAACGACCCGTGGCGGATGGTGGCCCTGCTGCTCGGCGGCGTCCGCGACGCGGCCGACGGCGTGGTCGACACGGCCCGCGAGCACGAGGAGCTGGCCCGCTCGCTGCCCGTCGTCGGCGCCGGCTACGACGACGTCGTCGCCGCCTTCGCCGGCGTGTCCGACGCGGCCGACGCGCTGCTGGCGGCCCACGAGCAGCTGACCCTGCCGAACGTCGAGGCCGCCCTGGAGGGCGCGCTGGTCGACACGCTCGGCTTCACCCAGGCCGAGGCCGAGGCGGCCGTCGCCGTCGACCTCGACCGGTCCACCCCCCGCACCGCCCTCGTCCTCCACCTCGACCTCTGCGCGGCGTCGACCGACGAGACGGGGTGCGGCACCGGCCCGGCCGTCGCCGGCCGCCTCGTGCTCGACGCCGACGGCTTCGGCCTGGTCGGCGTGGACGGCGAGGCCACCTTCGGCCTGGACTACCTCGCCAGGGCCCGCATCGACCTCGCCCTCGAGCTCCCGGCCGTGCTCCCCGGCACGTCCGAGGCGCCCGAGCCGGTGGTCGACCCCGACGAGGCCCCGATGGGCCTGTTCGTCCTGGGCAGCACCGGCGTCACCGTCGACCTGTCGGCCGGCGTCGACTTCAGCCGCTCGCCGACCGGCGCCTTCCGGGTCCACGTCGGCCCCTACGACGCCTCCCTCGGCATCGTCGGCACGAGGAACGGGGCCCCCGTCGTCGACCGGGCCACCGGCTCGGCCAGCGTCCGCCTGGACGTGGGCACCGGCCGCCCGGCGGCCGAGCGCCTGACCCCGGCCGAGTGGCTCGACGCCGTCGCCACCGAGCTCGAGGACGGCATCCTCGACCAGTCGGCCCCGAACGCCAGCTGCCCCGACCAGCCCGGCGACCTCGACGCCTGCCTGACCCTGCCCGTGTACCTCCGCACGGCGGCCGGCAACGTCACCACCGCCGACGGCCGGAAGTGGGAGCGCATGGGCACCGGCTCGATCACGTTCCGGGCCGGCGACCTGCTCGACCCCACCACCTGGCAGGCCGACGTCCCCGACGACGTGT
>DASWMK010000195.1 GCA_036399815.1 Acidimicrobiales bacterium | reverse complement strand
CCTCCACGAACGCCCGGGTGAAGGCGACGGCCTCGGGCGAGGTCCGGAGACGGTCGGGGTTGGCCACCCCGCCGGGCAGCACGAGCCCGTCGTAGTCGTCGGGGGACGCCTCGCCGACCGTGCGGTCGACCGGGAACGTGTCGCCCCGGTCGAGGTGGTGGAACGCCTGGACCTCGCCGGCCTCGGGGGCGAGCAGCTCGGGCCGGCCGCCGGCCGCCTCGACGGCCTTCCACGGCTCGGTCAGCTCGACCTGCTCGACGCCCTCGTTGGCCACCAGGAACGCGACGCGCTTGCCGTTGAGCTCGTTCGCCATGACCGGCGACGTACCCGGCCGGTCGCCGCGGCACACCGGCGCGCCCGCCCAGGGCCGTCGTCGCCCCTCCATGCCCACCCGGGGGCCCGGCGCGACGACGACCACATCGGCGGCGAGGTCCGGGCTCGTCGACGGCAGCGGTGCTCCGCCCCCGTGGCGCCGTGGCGCCGTGGCCCGCCGCTCGCCGTGGGCGCGGCACGGGGTGACCGCTCCGGCCGTCGGGTAGGCCGGGGGCATGGAATCCCATGGTCCCGTGCAGCAGGAGGCGCATCGCGTCGCCGGCCCGTTGGCCGGGCTCGCCGACGCCGGCGGCCCGTTCGTCACCGTCCACCTGACGACCGAGGGCGCGATCGAGAACGCCGCCCAGAAGGTCGACGCCCAGTGGCGCGCGCTGCGCAGCGAGCTCGAGGCCGCCGACGCGCCGGCCGGCGCGCTCGACGCCATCGCCGAGGTGACCGACGGCGCCCACACCCGCGGCCCGTCGCTCTACGCCGTCGCCACCGCCGACCGCCTGCTCGTCGCCGAGTCGCTCGACGTCCAGCCGGCCAGGGACTTCGGCCGGGTCGCGTCGCTGCCCGTGCTGGCCCCGCTGCTCACGTGGCGCCAGTCGTCGGTGCCCCACGTCGTCGTGGTGGCCGACCGCACCGGCGCGGACGTGACCGCGGTGCCCCGGCGGGGCGAGCCGATCGAGGAGGAGGTCGAGCCCGACCACGGCCGCGACCCCGTCCAGCGGTCGAAGCCGGGCGGGTGGTCGCAGCGCCGGTACCAGGAGCGGGTGCAGAACACGTGGGCGGCCACGGCCGACGAGGTCGCCGACGTCGTCGTCCGCATGGTCGGCCGGGTCGGCGCCCGGGCCGTCCTGCTCGCCGGCGACGTGCGGGCCGTCGAGCTGCTCCAGAAGTCGCTGCCCGACGAGGTCGGGGCGCTGGTCGAGGTGGTGCCGGGCACCAGGGCCGACGACGGCTCCGACGCGGAGCTCGAGGACGCCGTCGCCCGCCACGTGCGCACGGTGGCCGCCAACGAGACCGTCGGCCTGCTCGACAAGTTCCGCGAGGAGCGGGGCCAGCACGACCGGGCCGCCGACGGGCCCGAGGCGACCCTCCTCGCCCTGGCCAAGGCCCAGGTCGACACCCTCCTCGTCGCCGCCGACCCGGACGACTCGAGGACGGCCTGGTTCGGGCCCGACCCGACCCTCGTCGCCGCCGACGCGCAGACGCTGCGGGACCTCGGCGTGGACGAGCCGGTGGAGGGGGCGCTGGCCGACGTGGCCGTGCGCGCCGCCCTCGGCACCGGCGCCGGCGTGTGGGTGGTGCCCGCCCACGGCGGACCGACCGACGGGGTCGGCGCGATCCTCCGCTGGGCGGACTGAGGCGCTCCTGCTAGGCGCGGGGCGGGTCGGGCGGCCCGCCCAGCGTCTCCCAGACCTGCTCGACGGTCTCGAACTCCTGCCCGGCCGGGAGGCTCCTCAGGCGCTCGACGACCCACTCGGGGGCGAAGTTCTCCTCGGCGCTCGCCACGAGCGTGTCCCGGTCGCCGGGGAAGGCGGCCCGGTTCAGGTGGCGGGCGATGTCGGCCCGCTCGCGCAGGGCCTCGTCGTCCATCCCGCCCGGCAGCGGCGTGTCCCTGGAGATCTCGCCGACCTCGGGCTCGCCCTCGCCCGGCCCTTCCTGGTCGCGGAACTCCTCGACCCTCGAGTCGCCGCCCCGGCCGTGGGTCAGGGCCGCGGTGTCGTGCACCATCTGGTCGTCGACGCGGGGGCCGTGCTTGTCGCTGCCGCGCATGTCACCTCCATGGCAGGAGCCGCCGGGCGACGCCCCCGGCGACCGGTACGGGTCGTTGCAGCTCACCGAGCCGGCTGTTCAGCACGAGCGAGGCGCCGGTGAGGAGGGGGACGGCGGCGTCGAGCAGCCGGGCCCGGCGGGCGAGGGCCTCGTCCTCGCCGTCGTCGGCCTGCTCGAGGCGGGCCCGGGTGCGGGCCGCGGCGATCGTCGCCGCCAGGCCGCCGAGGGTGCACACCGTCTGGGCCGCCGAGGTGGGGAACACGCCCCGCTGGAACGTGAGGCGGCCCTTGTTGATGGGGACGAGGAGCGTGCCGCCCACGAGGTGGGCGGTCACGGCGGCGGCGCCGACCGGCGCCCACCTCGCCCACGTGCGCCGACCGAACGGGGTGCCGTCGACCGCGACCGCGCCCATCAGCGACCCGCCGAACCACGCGGCCAGGCCGGCGTCGTTCATCACCCGGGCGACGGTGTTGGTCCCCATGGCGAACCGGGCTACCCGTCGGCGGGTCGGGCCAACCCGCGCCCGGGGCCGGACGCGAGAGGGGGCCGGCACCGTGCCGGCCCCCTCCGCTGCTGGGATCTGGTCCGTCTACTGCTGGCGGTACTGCTCGGCCGTGGACCGGGCGTGGTCGGTGACGTCGGACGTGGCCTGCCCGGCGTGCTCCTTGACCTCCCCGGCGGCCTGCGCCGCCTGGTCCTTGACCTCCTGGGCGGCCTGCGCCGCCTGGTCCTTGACCTCCTGGGCGGCCTGCTGGGCCTGGGTCGTGACCTCCTGGGCGGCGTCCTGGGCCTGCCCGGCCAGCTCCTGGCCGGCCTGCTGGGCCCGCTCGCCGACGGCCGAGGCGACCTCCTTGGCCCCCTCGGTCAGCTGCTGCTTGGCCGGCTCCAGCTTCTCCTGCACGGTCGAGGCCATCTGGGCCTCGACCTCGCTCTCGGGCAGGATCGTGGCCAGCAGCAGGCCGGCGCCGAAGGCGACGGCACCGGCGAGGAGGGGGTTGCCCTGGGCCGCCTGGGTGGCCTGCTCGGGGGCGCCGCGCACGGCGCCGACGGCGGTCGAGGCCGCGCCGCCCACGGCCGAGGCCGCGCTGCCGGCGGCACCGGCCACGGTGGACGCCGCGCTGCCGGCGACGTCGGTGACGCTCGACGCGGCACCGCCGACCGTGGACCCGGCCGAGCCGGCGACGCCGCCGACGGCCGAGGTGGTCGCGTCGTAGCGGCCCATCACGGTCTCCCGCAGCCCGGTGATGCGCTGGCGGACGGCCGCCCGGCGGCGCTCCACCATGCGGCCGGGGCTGACCCGGTCGCCGATGGCCTCGAGCGTGGTGCCGAGGTCCTCGCGCGTCTCGGCGATCTCACGCCTCAGCTCCTCTGGTCTCGAAGCCACTGCGCATCCTCCTTGAGGGTTTCGACGGTCTGTTCGGGAACGGGGTTGACCTGCTGCATCTGCTTGCGGGCCTTGCCGAACAGCACGGCCGCGGCGATGGCGTAGATGGCGCCGACGATGAGGAAGGCGAAGCCCTCCGGCATGATCTCGGCGAGGCCCCAGGCGAGGGCGAAGGAGAGCAGGAGCAGGGCCATGAAGCCGGCCAGCCCGGCCGCGCCGAAGGCGCCGCCGGCCTTGCCCGCCTGCTTGGCCTCCTCCTTGAGCTCGACCTTGGCCAGCTCCATCTCCTTGCGGACGAGCGTGGAGAAGTCGCTGGTCATGCGGCCGAACAGCTCGCCGAGGGACACCTCCGGCATCAGCGGCTCGGTCTCCGACGGCGGAGCCGTCGGCCGAGCCGACGAGGCGCCGGCGTACGGGTCGGCCATCAGTGCCGCCCCTCGCTGTCGAGCAGCGGGTCGTCCGGTCCGCCGACGGTGCTGCCGGTCTCGCCGCCACCGGTGATGACGCCGGGGCCGACGGGCGGCTGGTCCGCGCCGGGGGCGGTGGCGGAGGAGCCGTAGGTCGGGTCGTAGGCCGGCTCGCTCCAACCGCCGGTGCCGACGGTCTCGGGGGCGGGCGTGCCGTAGGTCGAGCCGACGGCCGGGCTGGCGGCGACGGAGGCGGCCGGGCCGGTCAGGCCGTAGTCGTAGGCGGCGCCGGCCGAGCCGTACGCGTCGGAGGTGCCGTAGCCCTGGCCGTAGCCCTGCCCATAGCCCTGGCCGTAGCTCTGCCCGTAGTTCTGGCCGTAGCCCTGGCCCTGGCCGCCGCTGTCCGAGCCGGCGTTCTTGATCATGCGGCCGACCGCGAAGCCGGCGGCCGCGGCGCCGAGGAGGAACACGCCGGGGCGGCGGCGGGCGAACTGGCTGACGTCGCGGACGACGGCCTCGAGCCCGCCGTCCTCGACCCGCTGGGCCATGCTCTGGAGCTGGTCGGACAGCTGGCGGGCCCACTCGCCGGCCTGGCCGGCCTCGTCGGTGCGGCCCTCGGCCAGCGCGCGGAGCTGCTCGCCGGTCTGGCGGATCGACCCGGCGGCCCGGCGGGCCTGCTCCTCGGTCTGCTCGCGCGCCTGGCGGGTGGCGTCCTGGAGGACGGTGCGAGCCTGGTCCTTGGCCTGCGAGGCGAGGGACATGGCCTGCTCGGCGGCCGTCCCGACGACCTCCCTGGCCTGCTCGGCGGCCGTCCCGACCACCTCGCCGCCCCGCTGCGCGGCCTCGCTCGCCACCTCGGTGCCGCGCTCGGCGGCCGTCGACGCCACCTGGCCGGCGGCCTCGGTCGGCCCGCTCGGCGGCGTCGTGCCCGTGGTGGTGCCCGTGTCCGGATACGTGCCCGGGTAGGTGCCGGCGTCGCCGACCCCGGCCGTGCCGCCCGTCGCCCCGGTCGCAGGGCCGGGGCCGGGCCCGGGAAGGATCGGCTCTGCGGGATCGTTCAGCACGTTGCCTCCTGGCTCGTCGGTAAGCGATGCCGGAGCGCGCCCCGGCAGCGCCCTCACCCTGCCCGAAAGCCCGCCGCGCCATACCACGCGGCGCCGTGCTCAGGCCAGGCGCGCGGCGAGCGACGTGCGCCGGACCAGGTACGGGCCGAGCACCAGCAGGTCGACCGGAGCGGACCCGAAGCACTCCAGCGCGTCCCGCGGATCGTCGACCATCGGCCGCCCCGCGGTGTTGAGGCTGGTGTTCACGAGCACCGGCACCCCGGTGCGGCGCTCGAAGGCGTCGAGCAGGGCGGCGACGAGCGGCTCGGCCTCCCGGTCGACGGTCTGGACCCGGGCCGACCCGTCCACGTGGACCACCGCGGGGATGCGGTCCCGCCACTCGGGCCGCACGCCGTGCGTGAACAGCATGTAGGGGCTCGGGATGACCCCCTCGAAGATGGCCCCGGCCCGGTCGGCCAGCACCATGGGGGCGACCGGGCGGAACTGCTCGCGGCCCTTCACGTCGTTCAGCCGGGTGAGGTTCTCGGCCCGGCGGGGGTCGGCCAGCAGGCTGCGGTGGCCGAGGGCCCGGGGCCCGTACTCCGAGCGGCCCTGGAACCACGCGATGACGCCGTTGGCCGCCAGCGCCTCGGCGACCGCGCCGGGCAGGTCGTCGGGCCGCTCGTAGGGCACGTCCGCGGTGACCAGCCAGGCCTCCAGGTCGGCGTCGCTCCACGACCGGCCGAGCGCGGCCGTCGCCATCGGGACGACCTCGTCGCCGTCGGCGTGGGCCTCGTGGAGCGCGGCGCCGAGCGCGGTGCCGGCGTCGCCCGCGGCCGGCTGCACCCAGACGTGCTCGAAGGCCGTCTCGGCCGCCAGCCGGGCGTTGGCCACGCAGTTGAGGGCCACGCCGCCGGCCATCGTCAGGGTGCGCTCGCCCGTCCGCGCCTGCAGCCAGCCGGCCAGGTCGAGCAGCACCTCCTCCAGCCGCCGCTGCACGGTGGCGGCCAGGTCGGCGTGCTCCTGGGACCAGGCCTCGTCCCCGCCGCGCCGCTTCACGAGCGTGGCCCACTCGATCGGCGCGACCGTGAACCCGCCCTCGCCGTCGGTGCGCACCCAGTCCCGGAACTGGTCGAGGAAGGCCGGCTGCCCGTAGGACGCCAGCGCCATCACCTTGTACTCGTCGCTCGACCGCCGGAACCCGAGGTGCTCGGTCACCTCCTCGTACATGAGGCCGAGGGAGTGCGGCAGCTCCTGGGCCCGGTAGACCTCGAGGTCGCCGCGCCGGGACCGGCCGGCGAGGTGCGAGGCCGCCTCGCCCCGCCCGTCCAGCACGAGGACGGCCGAGTCCTCGTACGGCGCCGCGAGGTAGGCGGACGCCGCGTGCGCGACGTGGTGGGGCACGTACCGGACGACGGCCGGGTCGAGCCCGGGCAGCGCGGTGCGCAGGAACAGCGGCGCCCGCTGCGCGTAGAGGGTGCGGAGTCCCTCCCAACCGTCGGCGGTGACGTCGTCGCCCACCGGCGGGGCGAGCGCGGGGTCGTAGGAGTAGGCGACCGCGTCGAGGTCGCCCGGCTCGATGCCGGCCTCCTCGAGGCACCAACGGGCCGCCGCCTCGGGCACCTCCCACGTGCTGAACGGGACCGGGGACTTGCCGTGCTTGCGCCGGCTGAACCGCTCCTCCTCGGCCGCCGCCACGACCTCGCCGTCGACGACCAGCGCGGCCGCCGGGTCATGGAACACCGCGTTGACGCCGAGCACCTTGGCCATCGCCCCGGTCTAGCCGACCAGGCCGGGGGTACCGGTGCGGCCATGGCGACCCGCCCGACGCACACCGCGTCCAACCAGGGCACGGGGTACTCCCCGGCCCAGTACATCGCCCTCGCCCTCGGCATCGCCTTCGTGCTCGCCGGGATCGTGGGCTTCTTCGTCACCGGCTTCGACGACTTCGCGGACACGAACACCAACGAGACCCTCCTCGGCCTCGAGCTGAACCCGCTCCACAACATCGTCCACCTGGCCCTCGGCATCCCCGGCCTGCTCCTCTGGCGCCGGGTCGACACGGCCAAGACGTACCTGTGGCTGCTGGTGGTCGGCTACGCGGCCGTGTTCGTCTACGGGCTGTTCGTGGCCGAGGACGACAACGAGGCCAACATCCTGTCGCTGAACTCGGCGGACAACGTCTTCCACGCGGCGATCGTCGTCGTGTCGCTCATCGGGGCGCTGTGGCCCGACCGCGACCGGCGCTACGCCGAGGACCGCCGCCGGTAGCATCTCCTCCACACCGGGGAGCTCGGGACAGCCGGGCTGAGAGGGTGGCCGCGCTCCGGCGGCGCCACCGACCCGTCGAACCTGAACTGGGTAATGCCAGCGGAGGGACGCCGTGGACATCTCGACGCGACCGTCGACCGTCATCGTCGTGACGGGAGGCGAGCCCGTCCCACCCGGGGCCGTGACCGGCCTGCCCGACCCCGACCTGGTCGTGGCCGCCGACTCGGGCCTGGAGCACGCCAGCGCGCTGGGCCTGTCGCCCGACGTCGTGGTCGGCGACATGGACTCGGTCGCCCCCGGCGCGCTGGCCGGCGCGGAGCGGGCCGGCGCGCTGGTGGAGCGCCACCCGGTGGCCAAGGACGCCACCGACCTCGAGCTCGCCCTCCGCTACGCCGCCGGGCTCGGCCCCGCCCGCATCGTCGTCACCGGCGGCACGAAGGGCCGGTTCGACCACGAGCTGGCCAACGTCCTGCTGCTGTGCGCCGACGACCTCGCCGGGCTGGAGGTCGACGCCTGGTTCGGCCCCGCCCACCTCACCGTCGTCCGCTCCCGCCGGGAGCTGTGCGGCGAGCCGGGCGACCTCGTGTCGCTGCTGCCCGTCGGCGGCCCGGCCCTCGGCGTCCGCACCGACGGCCTCCTGTACCCGCTCGCCGGCGAGGACCTCGGGCCCGGCACGACGAGGGGCGTGAGCAACGTGCTCACCGCGCCGGTGGCGACCGTGTCGGTCGAGTCCGGCGTGCTCCTCGCCGTGCAGCCGGGCGGGCGGGCGTGAGGCGGGCGCTGCTGGCCGCCGCCCTGCTCGCCGTGGCCGCCTGCGGCGGCGGCGACGGCGACGGAGGTCCGGTCACGCTCACCCTCGTCACCCACGACTCGTTCGCGGTCAGCGACGGCGTGCTCGACGCCTTCGAGGAGCAGGCGGGTGTCGAGGTCCGCGTGCTCCAGGGGGGCGACGCCGGCCAGGTCGTCAACCAGGCCGTCCTCACGAAGGACGACCCGCAGGGCGACGTGCTGTTCGGCGTGGACACCACGTTCCTGTCCCGGGCGCTCGACGAGGGCCTGTTCGAGCCGCACGAGGCGGAGGGCCTCGACGGGGTGCCGGCCCGCTACCGGGCCGACCCAGGGCACCGGGCCACCCCGGTCGACCACGGCGAGGTCTGCCTGAACTACGACGTCGCCTGGTTCGAGGACCACGGGCTCGACCCGCCGACGTCGCTCGACGACCTCACCGACCCCCGCTACCGCGACCTGCTCGTGGTCGAGAACCCGGCCACGTCGTCGCCCGGCCTCGCCTTCCTCCTCGCCACCGTCGCCGAGTACGGCGAGGACGGGTGGCTCGACTGGTGGGGCGCGGTGCGGGACAACGGCGTGCTCGTCACCGACGGCTGGGAGGAGGCCTTCGGCGGCGAGTTCAGCGCCGGCGGCGGGGGCGGGGAGCGGCCCGTCGTCGTGTCGTACGCGTCGAGCCCGCCCGCCGCCGTCCTCTTCGCCGACCCGCCGCCCGAGGCGTCGCCCATCGGCGTGGTCGAGGCCAGCTGCTTCGAGCAGGTGGAGTACGCGGGGGTGCTGGCCGGCACCGACCACCCGGAGGAGGCCGGCGCGCTGGTCGACTTCCTGCTGACCCCGGCCTTCCAGGAGGACGTGCCGCTGTCGATGTTCGTGTTCCCGGTGGTCGAGGGGACGCCCCTGCCCGACGTGTTCACCGAGTTCGCCGAGGTGCCGGACGACCCGCTGTCGCTGCCGGTGGACGAGATCGGCGAGGGGCGGGACCGGTGGGTGGACGCCTGGACCGCGACCGTCCTGCGCTGACCGGGCGGCTGGCGTGGGGCGCGGCGGCGGCCGTGCCGGTCGCGTTCGTCGCCGTGTTCTTCGCCTGGCCGGTGGCCGCCATCGTCGGGCGGGGGTGGGACGCGGGCGCGCTCGGCGCCGTGCTCGGCGACGGGCGGCTGCGGTCGGTCGCCTGGTTCACCGTGTGGCAGGCGGCCGTGTCGACGGCGGTGACGCTCGCCGTCGGCCTGCCGGTGGCGGCCGTGCTGGCCCGCTTCCGCTTCCCCGGCCGCCGCCTCGTGTGGGGGCTGGTCGCCGTGCCGTTCGTGCTGCCGACGGTCGTGGTCGGCACGGCGTTCCTCGCCCTCGACGTGCGCCGGTCGGTGACGGCCATCGTGCTCGCGCACGCGTTCTTCAACGTCGCCGTCGTCGTCCGCACCGTCGGCGGCCTGTGGTCCCATCTCGACCCCGCGCTGGTCGAGGCGGCGAGGGCGCTCGGCGCCGGGCGGTGGCGGGCCTTCCGGGAGGTGACCCTGCCCCTCCTCGGCCCGGCGGTCGGCTCGGCGGCCGTGATCGTGTTCCTGTTCTGCTCCACGTCCTTCGGGGTCGTCCTGCTGCTCGGCGGGCCCCGCCTCGGCACGCTGGAGGTGGAGATCTGGCGGGCGACCGCGCAGCGCCTCGACCTCGGCACGGCGTCCGCCCTCGCCCTCGTGCAGCTGGCCGCCGTCGTCGCCATGCTCGTCGCCTACGGGCGGCTGGCCGAGCGCCGGGCCGTCGGCCAGCCCCTCGTCGCCGAGGACGACGCCAGCCGGCGGCCGAGGGGCGCGGGGCAGTGGGCGGTGGTCGTCGCCGCCGTCGGCGGCGTGGCGGTGTTCCTCGGCACCCCGCTCGCCGTGCTGGTCGAGCGGTCGCTGGCCCTGCCCGGCGGCGGCCACGGGCTCGAGGCGTACCGGGCGCTCGCCGACACCGGCCAGTCCTTCCTCGTGCCGCCCATCGAGGCCGTCCGCAACTCGCTCGGGTTCGCCGTGGTGGCGACGGCGATCGCGCTGGTCGTCGGCGGCCTCGCCGCCGCCGTCGTCGCCGGGCGCCGCACGGGGCCGGCCCGCGCCGTCGACACGCTCCTGATGCTCCCGCTCGGCACGTCCGCCGTCACCCTCGGGTTCGGGTTCCTCGTCGCCCTCGACCGCCCGCCGCTCGACCTGCGGGGCTCGGCCGCGCTCGTCCCCATCGCCCACGCGCTGGTGGCGGTGCCGTTCGTGGTCCGCACGCTGGTGCCCGTCCTGCGCTCGATCGACCCCCGGCTCAGGGAGGCGGCCGCCGTGCTCGGCGCCCCGCCGCGGCGGGTGTGGCGGGAGGTGGACCTGCCGATCGTCGGGCGGGCGCTCCTCGTCGCCGCCGGGTTCGCGTTCGCCGTCTCGCTCGGCGAGTTCGGGGCGACCGTGTTCATCGCCCGGCCGGACGTGCCGACCCTGCCCGTCGCCGTCGAGCGCCTGCTCCGGCCCGGCCTGCCCTACCGCGAGGCGCTGGCCATGAGCACGATCCTGCTCGTCGTGACGGCGGCGGTGATCCTCGCCGTCGACCGGGTGCGGGTCGGCCGGGCCGGCGAGTTCTGATGCTGTCGGTGGAGGGGCTGGTCGTCCGCTTCGGCGGCCGCCCGGCGCTCGACGGAGCCGACCTGGCGGCGGGGGAGGGCGAGGTGGTCGCCCTGCTCGGGCCGAGCGGCGGCGGGAAGACGACCCTGCTGCGGGTCGTGGCCGGGCTGGAGCGGCCCGACGCCGGGCGGGTGGTGCTCGGCGGACGGGACCTGGCCGGGGTCCCCCCGCACCGCCGGGGGGTCGGGCTGATGTTCCAGCAGCACGCGCTGTTCCCGCACCGGGACGTGGCCGGCAACGTCGGGTTCGGGCTGCGGATGGCCGGCCGGCCGGCGGGTGAGGTGCGGTCCAGGGTGGCCGAGGTGCTCGACCTCGTCGGCCTGGCCGGCTTCGAGCGGCGGTCGGTGGCCACCCTGTCCGGCGGCGAGGCCCAGCGGGTGGCGCTGGCCCGGTCGCTCGCGCCCCGCCCCTCGCTGCTGCTGCTTGACGAGCCCCTCGGCTCGCTCGACCGGGCCCTGCGCGACCGGCTCACCGTCGACCTCCGGGCCGTCGTCAAGGCGCTCGGGCTCACCACCGTCCACGTCACCCACGACCACCTCGAGGCGTTCACGGTCGCCGACCGGGTGGCGGTGATGCGGGCCGGCCGGGTCGTCCAGGCCGGCACCCCGGCGGAGGTGTGGGCGGCCCCGGCCGACGAGGGCGTCGCCCGCCTGCTCGGGTTCGCCAACGTGGCCGCCGCCGTGGTCGACGGCGGCGTGGCGGCCACGCCGTGGGGCCGCCTGCCCGTCGCCCCCGGCACCCCGCCGGGCCCGGCCGCCGTCCTCGTCCGGCCCGACGGGCTGTCGGTCGCGGCCGACGGCGCACCGGTCCACGTGAGGGGGACGGTCGTGTCGGCCGCGTTCCGCGGCGACCACGTCGTCGTCACCGTCGCCGTGCCCGGCGCCCCGCCCCTCGAGGTCCTCGCCCGCCCCGGCCACGTCCCCCCGCCCGGCACCGCGGTCGCCCTGTCCGCCGACCCCTCCCGCACGACGGTCCTCGGCCGGTAAGCTCTCACCGTGGCTCACGAGGTGAGTTCCGGTGAGGCAATGGACCGGGTCGTCCGGGCGGCCCACTCCCTGGTGGCGACGACGGGAGGCGACGTCGACCGGGCGCTCGCCGTCCTCACCGCCGTGACCGAGGCCTACCGCGGGGCCGCGGCGTCGTCGATGCCGGCCGGCGAGCGGGCCGTGTGGGAGCGGACGGGGGCGCGCTTCGACGAGGCGGCGCCGATGGCCGACGCCGCCCGCCGCGTCGAGGCCTTCGCCCGCCTCGTCGCCCGCTCGGTCGACGACGCCGGCGCGGCCGGCCGGCTCGGCGTCGACCGCACCCGGCTGTCCCAGCGTCTGAGGGAGCGCTCGCTGCTCTCGTTCCGGGCCCCCGACGGTGAGCGCCGGTTCCCCGAGTGGCAGTTCGACGTGCCGACGGCGGCCCTGCGCGAGGTGCTCTCGGCCCTCGACCCGGCGGCTCACCCGCTGACCGTCGACCACTGGGCGCACGCACCACAGCCCGACCTCGAGGTGGGCGACGCGAAGGTCTCGCCGGCCGAGTGGCTGGCGACCGGTGGTGACCCCGCCGTCGTCGCCGCGCTCGCCGCCGCGCTTTGACGGAGCACCTCCCGGAGCCCGACCCCGCCAGGGTGGCCGCCGCGGCGGTCACCGCCGACGACACGGTCGTCCTCCCCGCCGGGAGTCGGCTCGTCCGGGTCCACTGCCTCGCCGGTGCCCACCCGGTCGCCTGGGACGGGTTCCGGTCGTACGGGCCGACGACCTCCCGGTTCGACCACCACGTTCCTCCGCCCGCCGTGCAGGACCGCGCCATCGCCTACGTCACGTACGGCGAGGGCGCGTTCGTGGCCGGGCTCGGGGAGTTCTTCCAGCATGGAGAGCGGGCCGGCCCGATCGACCGGTCGCGCTGCCGCGCCGCCGTCACCGCGTTCGACACGACCCGCGACCTCGTGCTCCTCGACCTGCACGGCGGCTGGGTGACGCGGGCCGGGGGCAACCAGGCGATCACGTCGGGCCCCAGGGAGCCGACCCGCCGGTGGGCCCGCGCGGTCTACGACGCCCACGCCGGCGTGGACGGCGTGGCCTGGCGGTCGTCGGTGTGGGGGCCCGGCCGGTGCGCGGCGCTGTGGGAGCGGGCGGCCGACGCCCTGCCGGCCGCCCCGGCGGCGACGAGGACGCTCGACGACCCCCTCCTCGCCGCCGCCGTCGCCGACGCGGCCGCCCGGCTCGGCGTCCACACGGTGTGACGCCGCTCCGCCGGCGCTGACCCGCCGGCGGGGTCGTCCACCGGCCGGGCCCCGCGCCGCCACAATGGCGGGGTGGACCTGACCGCCAGCCTGGAGGCGCCGGTCGCCGCCGAGCGGCTGTTCGCCTGGGTGGACGACCTCGACCGGTACCCGGCGTGGCTCGACATCGTCCCGACGGCGCGGCGGGCGGCCGAGGCCGACGGGGACCCCGGGCCGGCCTGGGTCGTCGACCTGCGGGGCCGGCTGGGGCCGTTCGCCCGGTCCAAGCGCCTCCGCATGGTCCGGTCCCGCCACGACCCGCCGTCGGCGGTGACCTTCGAGCGCCGGGAGACCGACGGCCGGAGCCACAGCCCGTGGGTGCTCAGGGCCGAGGTGGCCGGGGACGGCACCGGGTCCCGCCTGACCGTCCACCTCCACTACGGCGGCGGGCTCTGGGGGCCGGTGCTGGAGCGGCTGCTGACCGACGCCGTGGAGCGCTCCCGGGCCCGGCTCCTCGCCCTCGCGACCCAAGGCTGACCGCCTCGCTCGGAGGGTAGGGTCGCCGCCCATGCGAGTGTGGCCGGGGGAGCCGGCGCCGCTGGGCGCGCACTACGACGGCGCCGGGACCAATTTCGCCCTGTTCAGCGAGGTCGCCGAGCGCGTCGAGCTGTGCCTGTTCGACGCCGACGGCACCGAGCACACGGTCCCGCTCCCCGAGTGCACCGGCTTCCACTGGCACGGCTACCTGCCCGACGTGGTCCCCGGCCAGCGCTACGGCTTCCGGGTGCACGGCCCGTGGGACCCGTCCGCCGGGCTGCGGTGCAACCCGGCCAAGCTGCTCCTCGACCCGTACGCCAAGGCCGTCGACGGCGAGGTGGACTGGGACGAGTCGCTGTTCGGCTACCGCTGGGACGACCACGACCGCCGCAACGACCTCGACAGCGGGCCGCGGATGCCGAAGTCGGTCGTCGTCAACCCCTACTTCGACTGGGGGACCGACCGCCCGCCCCGCACGCCGTGGCACGAGACCGTCGTCTACGAGACCCACGTGAAGGGGTTCACCGCGCTGCACCCCGGCGTGGACGAGGACCTGCGGGGCACCTACCTCGGGCTGGCCTCGCCGGCCGTCGTCGACCACTTGACCACGCTCGGCGTCACCGCCATCGAGCTGCTGCCCGTCCACCAGTTCGTCCACGACGACCACCTGGTGCGGAAGGGCCTGCGCAACTACTGGGGCTACAACTCGATCGGCTACCTCGCCCCCCACAACGGCTACGCGGCCCGGCCCGGCCAGCAGGTGCAGGAGTTCAAGCAGCTGGTGCGGACCATGCACGACGCCGGGATCGAGGTGATCCTCGACGTCGTCTACAACCACACCGCCGAGGGCAACCACCTGGGCCCGGTGCTGTCGTTCAAGGGCATCGACAACGCCTCGTACTACCGGCTGGTGGGGGACGACCCCCGCTACTACATGGACTACACGGGCACCGGCAACAGCCTCAACATGCGGTCGCCGCACGTGCTCCAGCTGATCATGGACAGCCTGCGGTACTGGGTGACCGAGATGCACGTCGACGGCTTCCGCTTCGACCTCGCCGCCACCCTCGCCCGCGAGCTGCACGACGTCGACCGCCTGTCGGCCTTCTTCGACCTGATCCAGCAGGACCCGGTCGTCAGCCGGGTGAAGCTGATCGCCGAGCCGTGGGACGTGGGCGAGGGCGGCTACCAGGTGGGCAACTTCCCGTCCCTCTGGACCGAGTGGAACGGCAAGTACCGGGACTGCGTGCGGGACTTCTGGCGGGGCGAGGACGCCACCCTCGCCGAGTTCGGCTTCCGGATCACCGGCAGCTCCGACCTCTACGCCCACAACGGCCGGCGGCCCTACGCCAGCATCAACTTCGTCACCGCCCACGACGGGTTCACCCTGCACGACCTCGTCTCGTACAACGACAAGCACAACGAGGCGAACGGCGAGCGCAACCAGGACGGCGAGTCGCACAACCGGTCCTGGAACTGCGGGGTCGAGGGGCCGACCGACGACCTCGACGTCGTCGCCCTGCGCGAGCAGCAGAAGCGCAACTTCCTCACCACCCTGCTGCTGTCCCAGGGGGTGCCGATGCTCCTTGCCGGCGACGAGATGGGCCGCACCCAGCGGGGCAACAACAACGCCTACTGCCAGGACAACGACGTCTCCTGGGTCCACTGGGACGACGCCCGCGAGAACTGGGCGCTGAAGGAGTTCACCGAGCGGCTGCTCGCCCTGCGGCGCCGCCACCCCGTGCTCCGCCAGCGCCGCTGGTTCCAGGGCCGCAACATCAGGGGCGGGGAGGGCGACATCGCCTGGCTGCGCCCGGACGGCACCGAGATGAGCGACGAGGACTGGCACGAGGGCTACGCCAAGTCGATCGCCGTCTACCTGAACGGCGACGCCATCACCGAGCCATCCGAGCGGGGCGAGCCGGTCCGCGACGACACGTTCCTCGTCTGCTTCAACGCCCACTACGAGCCGATCGAGTTCACGATGCCGGAGGCGTCGTTCGGCGAGCGCTGGGACGTCGAGGTCGACACGTCATTCTACCTGGCGGGGCTGGACATGACCGAGGACAGGGCGATCAAGGCCGGGGGCCCCCTCGAGGTGGCCGGCCGCTCGGTCGTGGTCCTCCGGCGCCTCTATTGACCACGCCGCTCGCCACCTACCGCGTGCAGTTGCACGCCGGGTTCGGCTTCGACGACGCCGCCGCGCTGGCCGGCTACCTGTCGGACCTCGGCGTCACCCACCTGTACGCCTCGCCCTACCTCCAGGCCGCGCCCGGGTCCACGCACGGCTACGACGTCGTCGACCCGACGAGGGTCAACGCCGAGCTGGGCGGCGAGGCGGGGCACGCCAGGATGTGCGTGGCGCTGGCCGACGCCGGCCTCGGCCAGGTGCTCGACGTCGTGCCCAACCACATGGCCAACGGCCCCGAGAACCGGTGGTGGTGGGACGTCCTCGAGGACGGGCGGGCCAGCCCGTGGGCGGCCTGGTTCGACGTCGACTGGGACCCGCCCGAGCGCAAGCTGAAGGACCGCCTGCTGATGGCCGTGCTCGGCGACCAGTACGGCCGGGTGCTCGACGCCGGCGAGATCCGGCTCGCCTACCACGACGGCGTGTTCACGGTCGCCTACTACGAGCACGTCCTGCCCGTCGCCCCCCGGTCCCTCGACGACGTGCTGAAGATGGCGAGCGGGGCCTGCCAGTCGCCGGCCGCCGACGAGCTGGCCTTCCTCGCCCACACGTTCGGCCGGCTGCCGGAGGCGACGGCCACCGACCGCCAGAGCATCCACGAGCGCCACCGCGACACCCAGGTGCTGCGGGCCCAGCTGGCCCGGCTGGTGGCCGAGGACGAGGCCGCGGCGGACGCCGTCGCCACCGTCGTCGAGCTCCACAACCAGCAGCCCGACCTGCTGCACGTGCTGCTGGAGCGCCAGAACTGGCGGCTGGCGTGGTGGCGGACGGCCAGCCGGGAGCTGGACTACCGGCGCTTCTTCGACATCAACACCCTCGTCGGGCTGCGCATGGAGGACCCGAGGGTCTTCGCCGAGACCCACCAGCTGGTGCTGGCCTGGCTGCGCGAGGGCGTGCTCGACGGCGTCCGCATCGACCACCCCGACGGGCTGCGCCGGCCGCTCGAGTACCTGCGGCGCCTGCGGGCGGCCGCCCCCGACGCGTGGATCGTCGTCGAGAAGATCCTCGAGGCGGGCGAGCCGCTGCGCCGCTCGTGGCCGGTGCAGGGCACGACCGGCTACGACACGCTGAACCTGGTCGGCGGGCTGTTCGTCGACCCCGCCGCCGAGGGCGCGCTGACGAAGCTGTACGGCGAGGTGACGGGCGAGCCGACGGACTGGCCCGAGGTCGCCGACGAGGCCAAGCGGGACGTGCTCGACCGGGTGCTGGCGGCCGACGTCACCCGGCTCACGGACCGGCTGACCCGCGTGCTGGAGCGCCACCGCCGCAACCGGGACACGACCCGCCACGAGCTCCACGAGGCGGTGAAGGCCGTCCTCGCCTGCTTCGGCGTCTACCGGGCCTACATCCCGGAGGACGCGCCCGGCGACCGGGCCGAGCGGGTGCTGCTGGAGGAGGCGGTCCACGACGCGAGGGAGCGCAACCCCGACCTCGACCCCGAGCTGCTCGACTTCCTCGCCGAGGTGCTGGGCGGGGCCTACAACGCGCAGCCCGACGCCGACCCGGAGCGGGAGGCGTGCATGCGCTTCCAGCAGCTGACCGGGCCGGTGATGGCCAAGGGCGTGGAGGACACGGCGTTCTACCGCTACGGCCGCTTCGTGGCCCTGAACGAGGTGGGCGGCGACCCCGACCGGTTCGGCGTCGCCCCGAAGCAGCTCCACGAGGAGTGCCGCCGGCTCCACCGGGACTGGCCGCACGGGATGACCACCCTGTCCACCCACGACACCAAGCGCACCGAGGACGTGCGGGCCCGCATGGCCGTGCTGTCCGAGGTGCCCGACGCGTGGGCCGACCTCGTCAACCGGGTGGTGGCCGACGGCCCCGTCGACCGGGCCACCCAGTACGCGCTGCTCCAGACCCTCGTCGGCGCCTGGCCGCTGCCCGGCGACCGGGCCGCCACCTACGCCGAGAAGGCGATCAGGGAGGCCAAGCGGCGGACGAGCTGGACCGACCAGGACGCCGGGTACGAGGCGGCCGTGCTCGCCTGGGTGCGGGAGTGGGCCGCCGACGGGCCGAGGGGCGACGAGGTCGGCCGGTTCGCCGCCGACCTCGTGGCGCCGGGCCGGGTGAACGCGCTGGCCGCCAAGCTCGTGCAGCTGTGCATGCCCGGCGTGCCCGACACCTACCAGGGCACCGAGGTGGAGGACCTGAGCCTCGTCGACCCCGACAACCGCCGGCCCGTCGACTTCGACCGGCTCCGCCGCCTGCTGTCGTGGCTGGGCGGGTCGCCGGCGCCCGAGGAGATCCTGGCCAGGGCGGACGAGGGCGCGCCGAAGCTGCGGGTGGTCCGCCAGGCGCTGCGCCTCCGTCGCCGCCTGCCGGTCGTGTTCGGCCTGGGCGGCGACGGCGCCTACGAGCCGCTCGTCGCCACGGGCCCGGCCGCCGGCCACGCGGTTGGCTTCACCCGCGGTGGGCAGGTCGCGTGCGTGGTGCCCCGCCTGACCGTCCGCCTGGCCGCCGCCGGGGGCTGGGGCGAGACGACCGTCGCCCTGCCGCCCGGCCGGTGGGCCGACGAGCTCACCGGCGACGCCGTCGCCGGCGGGCCGGTCCCCGTCGCCACCCTGCTCCGCCGGTTCCCGGTCGCCCTGCTCGTCCGCTCGTGACGACGTTCCGGGTGTGGGCGCCGGCGGCCGGGCGCTCGGTCGAGGTCGTGGTCGGCGGCGACCGGTACCCGATGACGGCCGAGGAGCGGGGCTGGTGGGGGACGGAGGTCGCCGGCGCCGGGCCCGGCACCGACTACGCCTACTCGGTCGACGGCGGCGAGCCCCGGCCCGATCCCCGGTCGCCGTGGCAGCCGGAGGGCGTGCACGGGCCGTCGCGGGTGGTCGACCACTCGGCCTTCGCGTGGACCGACGCCACCTGGTCGGCGCCGCCGCTCGCGTCCGCGGTGGTCGAGGAGGTGCACGTCGGGACGTTCACCCCCGAGGGCACCTTCGACGGGGTGATCGGCCGGCTCGACCACCTCGTCGACCTCGGCGTCACCCACGTGGAGCTGCTGCCGGTGGCCGAGTTCCCCGGGTCGCGGGGCTGGGGCTACGACGGGGTCGACCTGTACGCCCCGCACTCGGCCTACGGCGGCCCCGACGGGCTGAAGCGCCTGGTCGACGCCTGCCACGCCAGGGGCCTCGCCGTGCTGCTCGACGTCGTCTACAACCACCTCGGGCCGGCCGGGAACTACCTCTCCACCTACGGCCCCTACTTCACCGACCGCTACCGCACGCCGTGGGGCGACGCCCTGAACTTCGACGGGCCGGGCAGCGACGGCGTGCGCGAGCACTTCGTCGCCAACGCCATCATGTGGCTGCGGGACTACCACGTCGACGGGCTGCGCCTCGACGCCGTGCACGCCATCGTCGACACGTCGGCCACCCACCTGCTGGAGGAGATCGCCGAGCGGGTGGAGGCGCTGTCCGCCGAGGTCGGCCGGTCCCTCGTGGTCGTCGCCGAGAGCGACCTGAACGACCCCCGGGTCGTGCGCCGCCGGGAGGTGGGCGGCTACGGCATGGACGCCCAGTGGAGCGACGACTTCCACCACGCGCTCCACGTCACCCTGACCGGCGAGACGAGCGGCTACTACGAGGACTTCGGGGAGGACCCGGTCGGCTGCCTGGCGACGGCGCTGCGGCAGGCGTTCGTCGCCGCCGGCGGGCACTCCGCCCACCGGGACCGCCGGCACGGGCGCCTCCCGGCCGGCGTGCCGGGCTGGCGCTTCCTCGGCTACGCCCAGAACCACGACCAGGTCGGCAACCGGGCGACCGGCGAGCGCCTGTCCCAGCTGGTGGACGAGGGCCGGCTGCGGGTGGCGGCCGCGCTGGTGCTGACCGCACCCTTCGTCCCCATGCTGTTCCAGGGCGAGGAGTGGGGGGCGAGCACGCCGTTCCAGTACTTCACCGCCCACGACGACCCGGACCTCGGGCGGGCGGTGAGCGAGGGCCGGCGCCGGGAGTTCGCGTCGTTCGGCTGGGCGCCCGAGGACGTGCCCGACCCGCAGGACCCGGCCACCTTCGAGCGGTCGCGGCTGCGCTGGGACGAGGTGGGGGAGGAGCCCCACGCCGGCCTGCTCGACTGGCACCGCCGCCTGATCGCGCTGCGCCGGTCGACGCCGGACCTGCTCGACGGCCGGCTCGACCGCGTCGAGGTGCGGGTCGGCCCGGCCGAGGGGCTGCTCACCGTGCGGCGGGGCTCGGTGCTCGTCGCCGTGAACGTCGGCAAGGAGCCGGCCCACGTCGACCTCGGCCCGTTCCTGTCGACCCCCGTCGCCCTCGCCTGGCCCGGGGAGGTCGAGCGCACGAGCGAGGGCCTGCGCCTCCCGCCCGCCGGCGTGGCCGTGCTGTCCGACCCCGCGTCGCGCTAGCCGGGCTCGCCCCAGGCCCACCACCGGCCGTGCCGGTGCTCGAGGCGGAGGGGGCGGCCGAAGCAGGCCGACAGGTTGGCCTCGGTGAGCGTCGCTCCGAGCGGCCCGGCCGCGACCGGGCGCCCGGCCCGCAGCAGGAGCACGTCGGTGAAGCCGGGCGCGATCTCGTCCACGTGGTGGGTGACGAGCACGACGGGCGGCCCGACGGGGTCGGCGGTCAGCGCGGCGACGGCGGCGACGAGGTCCTCACGGGCGGCGAGGTCGAGCCCGGCGGCCGGCTCGTCGAGGACGACCAGGGCCGGGTCCACCACCAGCGCCCGGGCGATGAGCACGCGCTGGCGCTCGCCCGACGAGAGGGTGCCGATCCGGCGGCCGGCCAGCGTGGCGGCGCCGACCCGGGCGAGGGCCTGCTCGGCGAGGCGGCGGCCGTCCTCGTCGGCCGGGTGCCACCACGGCTCCAGCGCGCCGGAGCGGGCGGTGGCGACGGCGTCGACGGCCTCGAGGTCGGGTCGCAGGAGGTCGCCGAGGGCGGCGGAGGCGAGGGCGACGAGGGGCCGGAGGGCGCGCACGTCGGTGCGGCCGAGGCGCCGGCCGGCCACCTCGACCTCGCCCGAGGACGGGTGGGCCCACCCGCCGGCCAGCCGCACGAGCGACGTCTTCCCGGCCCCGTTCGGCCCGAGCACGACCCAGTGGTGGCCGGGCCTGACCTCCCAGTCGACCCCGTCGACCACCGCGGTGCCGTCCCGCACGACGCGCACCCCCCGCATGGCGAGGACGGGCTCGGCGCTCACGGCCGCCGGAACCTACCGGACGCGCGGCGCCGGTCCCGGCGGTGGGACCAGCAGCGTTGCCCGCCAGGACGACCGTCGGCCGCCGGCCCGGAGCGGCGTCGACCCGTCGCCGACCCTCCGCGAACCTGGCCCGGACGCGCACCGGCCGCCCGCCCCGTCGGCTCCATGCGGGGCGAGCGGCCGGTACGAGGGGGACGCTACCGGCGGCGCTCCACCGGCTGCTGCCCGGTCGCGCTGGTCGAGCCGCCCGGCATCGCCGTCGTGCCGGAATCCTGGACGGGGCGGTCGCGCAGGTCGATCGCCTCGTTGCGCTCGGCGGCCAGCTGCTCCTCGGCCTGCAGGCGGGCCCGCTCGTCGTCGGTCGTCGTGGCGACCGGCACGGCGGTCGTCGCCGGGGCCGTGGCGGCGTGCTGGCGGGTCTGCTCGGTGGCGTGCATCCGCTCCTGGCGGCGCTGCCAGTCGGCCTGGGCGGCCTCGGCCTCGGCGGCCGCGGCCCGCCGGCGCTCGGCTTCGGGGCCGTACTCGGGGTCGAAGGCCCGGTCGATCAGCTTGCCGTGCCAGCGCTCACCCTTCATCGCACCGAGGAGGGCACCGATCAGCATGAGGGCGAGGGCGGCGAGCCCGCCGATCGTGCTGCCCCAGTTCTGCCAGTCGTCGGAGGTCGTCGGGATGCCGACGTTGCGCAGGTTGTCCTGCACCTGCTGGGTGTCGGTCAGCGCCGCGGCCACGCCGCCGACCACGGCGGCGACGATCACGCCGAGGAGGAACACGGCGAGGCCGTTCAGCACGCCGGCCCGGCGGGCCATGCGCCCGGCCACGTAGCCGCCGAAGAAGTAGGACAGGAACAGCACGGCCGCGAGCACCAGCCCGCCGACCAGGCTGACCGTCTCCCAGTCGTAGTCCGAGACGTTCGCCTCGGCGTCGATCGCCTCGACGACCGAGCCGGCGATCGCCGCGATGACGGCGAACGCCCCGTAGGCGACGAGCATCCCCGCGACGACGGCGACGAGCGAGAAGCGCCCGAACCCCGCCTCCCGGGCGAGGGCCAGGCGGTCCCGCCTGGTCTCTCTCGTGGTGGTGGTCATGAGGGTGAACCTCCCCGCGTCGGGTGTCGGTCCCCTTCTTCCCACGGAGCGTGAGAACTAGACCCGGACGCCGCCGCCCCGTTGCGCCCAGGTGGCGTAGAGCGCGGCGTACCGCCCGCCCAGGGCGACGAGCTCGTCGTGGGTGCCGAGCTCGGCGATGCCGCCGCCGTCCACGACCGCGATCCGGTCGGCCCGCATGGCGGTGGCCAGCCGGTGGGCGACGACGACCGCCGTCCGCCCCTCGCGGACCCTGTCGAGGGCCCGCTCCACCACCGCCTCGGAGCGGGGGTCGAGGTTGGAGGTGGCCTCGTCGAGGATCAGCACCCTGGGCCGGGCGAGGAACGCCCTGGCCAGGGCGAGCAGCTGCCGCTCGCCCGACGACAGCGACGCGCCCCGCTCGTGGACCGGGCTGGCGATGCCGTCGGGGAGGCGGTCGAGCAGGTCGTCGAGCCCGACCCGCCGGCACGCCGCCTCGACCTCCTCGTCGGTGGCGTCCGGGCGGGCGAAGGCGACGTTGTCGCGGATCGTCCCCGAGAACAGGAACGGCTCCTGGGGGACGATCCCGAGCTGGGAGCGCAGCGACCGCAGGGTGACCCGGCGCACGTCGAAACCGTCGACCAGCACGCGCCCGGCGTCGGGGTCGTGGAAGCGGGCGACGAGGCGGGCGATCGTCGACTTGCCGGCGCCGGTCGGCCCCACCAGGGCGATGGTCTCGCCGGCCGGGACGACGAGGTCGACGTCGCGCAGCACCGGCCGCCCCGGCGTGTAGGAGAACGTCACCCGCTCGAGGACGAGCTCGCCCCGCACCGGCGGCAGGTCGACGGCGTCGGGCGCCTCCTGCACCGACGGCTCGGTGGCGAGGAGCTCGCGCAGCTTGGTCACCGCCGCCCGGCCCTGCTGGTAGGTCGAGTAGAGCTGGACGAGCTGCTGGATGGGGGCGAAGAACGCCGTCAGGTAGAGCAGGAAGGCGGTGAGCTCGCCGATCGTGATCCGCCCGTCGAGCACCCAGCGGCCGCCGATCAGCAGCAGCAGCGCCTGGCCGGCCACGCCGACGGCCTCGCTGGCCGGCCCGTACACGGCCTGGACGCGGGCGGCGCCCACGTTGGCGTCCCGGTAGTCGCCGACCACGTTGGTGTGGTGGACGAGGTTGTGCCGGCGCCGGTTGAACGCCGTGATGATGCGGATGCCGGCCAGGCTCTCGGACAGGTCGGCCAGCACGTCGGCGATGCGCTCCCGCACGGCGGCGAAGCGGCGGTCGGACGCCGACCGGAACCACAGGGTCAGGGCGGTCATGGCCGGCACGATCAGCAGGATCGTCACCGCGGCCAGCACCGGGTCGAGGGCGAACAGGATGCCGGCGACGACCACGAGGGTCAGCCCCTGCACGGCCAGGTTGACGAGGCCGTCCTGGAACAGCTGGGTCAGCGACTCGATGTCGCTCGTCATCCTCGTCATCAGCCGGCCGGCCCGCTCGCCGGTGAAGAAGTCGAGCGAGAGCCGCTGGAGGTGCGAGAACACCCGCACCCGCAGCTCGTACATCAGGTCCTCGCCGAGGCGGGCGGTGAACCCGACCCGCACGCCCGAGGCCACCGCGCCGACGACGACGCTGGCGACGTAGACGGCGGCGACGGCCAGCAGCGCGCCCTTGTCGCCGGCCCGCACGCCGCGGTCGATGCCGATCTGGGTGAGGAGGGGGCCGGCCTGGCCGGCGACGGCCTCGACCACCACGAGCGCGATGGCGACGGTCAGCGCGCCGAGGTGGGGGCGGACGAACCGGCGCAGGGTGAAGCGGCGGCGGTCGGGCGTGCGGTGCGAGAAGGAGACCTCGGGCTCGGGGTGCTCGGGCTCGCCGGCCAGCAGGTCGTCCACCCGCTCCCGCAGCTCGTCGGGGACGCCGGCGAAGGGCAGGCCGGCGGCCCGGCTGGTGGCGACCGCGCCCGGTCCCCCGAAGCCCCCGTGCCCGCCCCAGGCCATCAGCCGGCCCTCCCGTCGGCTGCCGCGCCGGCCGCCGCCGCCGCCGTCGTGGCCAGGACCGCGGCGTAGCGGGGCTCGCCGGCCAGCAGGTCGGCGTGGGTGCCGGTGGCGACGGCCCGGCCGCCGTCGAGCAGCACCACCCGGTCGGCCAGGGCGATCGTCGACAGCCGGTGGGCGATGACGATCGTCGTCCGCCCCGCCCGGTTCCGCCGCAGCCCCTCGTGGATGCGCTCCTCGACGCCGACGTCGACCGCGCTGGTGGCGTCGTCCAGGACGAGCACGGCCGGGTCGGCCAGCAGGGTCCTGGCCAGCGACAACCGCTGGCGCTGCCCGCCCGACAGGTCGTAGCCCCGCTCGCCGATGACCGTCGCCCACCCGTCCGGCAGGTCGCCGACGAACCCGGCCGCCTGGGCGACCTCGGCCGCCGCCCGCACCTCGTCGTCGGTCGCCGTCGGCCGGCCGAAGGCGACCGCGTCCCGCACCGCAGCGGAGAACAGGAACGGCTCGTCGGGCACGATGCCGACCGCCGCCCGCACGCTCACCTGGGTCAGGTCCCGCACGTCGTGGCCGTCGAGCAGCACGACGCCGCCGTCGACGTCGTAGAAGCGGGCCAGCAGGCGGGCGACGGTCGACTTCCCCGACCCCGTCTCCCCGACCAGGGCGACCGTCTCGCCCGGCTCCACCCGCAGGTCGAGGCCGTCGAGGACCAGGGGCCCGTCGCCGTAGCGGAACCGCACGCCCCGCAGCTCGACGGCGCCCCTCGGGTCGACCAGGTCCACGGCGCCGGGCCGGTCGACGATCTCGACCGGCTCGTCCAGCACCTCGTAGATGCGCTGGGCGGAGGCGGCCGCCCGCTGGGCCAGCATCAGGAAGAACCCGAGCATGCGGAACGGGGCCTGGAGCACGAGCACGTAGGCGTTGAAGGCGACGAGCGTGCCGATCGTGACTCCGCCGTCGACGGCCAGCCACCCGCCGTAGAGCAGCACGAGGGCGAGGCTGAGGCGGGGGAGGTTCTCCATGACCGGCGCCCACCTGGCCCTGGCGTCGGCCTGCACGACCGACGCCCACCGGAGGCGCTGCGCGGCCCTGGCCAGCACCCGCACCTGGCGCTCCTCGCCGGCGAAGGCCTTGACGACGCGGACGCCGTTCACGTTCTCGTCGACGACGGTCGCCACCTCCGCCATCCGGCCCTGCACGATCCAGGAGAGCGGGAAGATGCGGTTCCGGAGGGCGACGCCGGCGAGGTACACGCCGGGCAGGGCGGCCACGGCCACCAGGGTGAGGCTGACCGAGATCGTCAGCATCACGACGAGGGCGACGGCGAAGCTCGTGATGCTCACGGCGATGAGCGGGGCGAAGGCGAGGACCATCTGCACCGAGCGGATGTCGGAGTTCGCCCTGGAGATGACCTGGCCGGACTGGACCCGGTCGTAGAACGAGAACGACAGCCGGGTGAGGTGCTCGTAGAGGAGGGTGCGGAGGTCGAACTCGACGTCGTAGGCCATCCGGAACAGGCCGGCCCGGGAGGCGTAGGCGAGCACGGCCCGGGCGACGGACAGGGCGAGCAGGGCGACCACGAACGGCGTCAGCGACGTCGTGCGGGCCAGCAGGGCCCGGTCGATGGCCGAGCGCAGCAGGATCGGCGTCGCCACCTGGGCGACCATGGCGCCGACGGCGGCCAGCACCGAGGCGGCGACCAGGCCCCGGCGGGCCCGGACGAGGGGGAGCAGCCGCCGGAACCAGGGGAGCGAGCGGTCGGGGTCGACGGTGGCGGCCGGCGGCCGGTGGCGGGCGACCTCGGCGACCGGCTCCCACCCGCCGCGGCCGCCGTCGGCGCTCGCCGAGTGCCGGTCGTTGGCGGCGTGGCCCTCGTCGCGGCCGCCGCCGTCGCCCGACGAGTGCCGGTCGCGGCCGGCGGCAGCGCCGGCCGAGGGGCGGTCGTGCGGGCCGTCCCGCCCGTCGCCGCGCGCGGCCCGGGAACCGGGTTCCCGTCCTCCGCGTTTCGTCGGCTCGGGCACGGTGCAGGCTACCGGCACCCGGTCCGCCGGGGCGCCGCGCCCCACCCGTAGGCTGTCCGTCCACCACCACCAGAGAGCCCGGCATCGATCTCGTCATCGGCCTGCTGGCCGTCCTCCTGCTGACACTCGGCACCGCCGTCTTCGTCGCGGGCGAGTTCGCGTTCGTCGCCGTCGACCGCACGCTGATCGAGGCCGCGGCCAGGGACGGCGGCCGGCGGGCCCGGCTCACCGCCGGCGTCCTCCACCGCCTCTCGTTCCACCTCTCCGGCGCCCAGCTGGGCATCACCGTCACCTCGCTCGTGGTCGGCTTCGTGGCCGAGCCCCTGCTGGCCGACGGGCTCCGGCCCCTCCTCGGCGGCGCGGCCGAGGGGTTCGCCGTGGCGGTCGCGCTGGCCGTCGCCACCGTCATCCAGATGGTGGTCGGCGAGCTGGTGCCGAAGAACGTCGCCATCGCCCGGCCGGTCGCCTCCGCCTACACGATGGCGCCGATCTTCCGGATCTACGGGATGGTGTTCGGGCCGATGATCACGTTCCTCAACGGGGCGGCCAACTGGACGGTCCGCCGCCTCGGCATCGAGCCCAAGGAGGAGCTGGCCTCGGTGCGGACCATCGAGGAGCTGGAGCTGCTCATCCGGTCGTCGGGCGAGCAGGGGACGCTGCCGGCCAGCTCCACCCGGCTGCTCACCCGGTCCATCCGCTTCACGGGGAAGACGGCGGCCGACGCGCTCGTCCCGAGGACGGCGGTCGAGTCGCTGACCGCCGAGGACAGCGCCGCCGACCTCGTACGCGCCGCCGTCACCACCGGCTACTCCCGCTTCCCGGTGGTCGGCGCCGACCTCGACGACGTGGTCGGCCTCGTCCACGTGAAGGACGCCTACCGGGTGCCCTACGAGGACCGGCCGACGACGCCGCTGTCCGCGCTCATGCACGACGTGCTGGTCGTCCCCGAGTCCCGGTCGCTCGAGTCGCTGCTGATCGAGATGCGGGGGACCGGCGCCCACCTCGCCGTCGTCATCGACGAGTACGCCGGCACCGCGGGGATCATCACCCTCGAGGACGTGCTGGAGGAGATCGTCGGCGAGATCGACGACGAGCACGACCCCGACCCGGCCGAGGTCCAGGTCACCGCCCAGCGGGGCACCTGGGAGATCCCGGGCGGGTTCCACCTCGACGAGGTGGCCGACGCCTGCGGGCTGGACCTGCCCGAGGGCGAGTACGAGACCGTCGCCGGCTTCGTCCTCGACCGCCTCCAGCGCATCCCGTCGCCGGGCGACGCCGTGGAGATCGACGGGTGGCGCCTCGTGGTGGCCGACATGGACCGGCTCAGGGTCGTCACCCTGCGGGTCACCGCGCCCGACCGCAGGGAGGTCGGGTGAACCCCGGGGCGGCGATCGCCGCCGTCCTCCTCCTGCTGGCGAACGCGTTCTTCGTCGCCGTCGAGTTCGCGCTGATGGCCAGCCGGCGGACCAGGGTCGAGGCGCTGGCCGCCGAGGGCGACTCCCGGGCCGTCGCCGCGGTCACCATGCTGCGGACCCTCTCGCTCCAGCTGGCCGGCGCCCAGCTGGGCATCACGATGGCCTCGCTGGGCCTCGGCGCCGTCGCCGAGCCGGCCGTCGCCCACGCGCTGGAGTCCGCCATCGGCGCCGTCGCCGACCTGCCCGAGGGCGTGCTGCACACGATCGCGTTCGTCGTCGCCCTCACGATCGTCGTGTTCCTGCACATGGTCGTCGGCGAGATGGTGCCGAAGAACATCGCCATCGCCTCGGCCGAGCGGCTGCTGCTGTGGCTGGCCCTGCCCATGCGGGCCTTCGTCACCGTGTTCGGCCCGCTCATCCGCTTCCTCAACGTGGTCGCCAACGCCGGCGTGCGGGCGGTCGGGGTCGAGCCGAGGGACGAGGTGGCGATGGCCCACACCGCCGACGAGCTGGCCGCCCTGGTCACGGCGTCGCGGGAG
>DASWMK010000194.1 GCA_036399815.1 Acidimicrobiales bacterium | reverse complement strand
GGACGGCGCGGCGGCGGCCCGCCTGGCCACGCTGGCCGGCGACGCCGGCCGGCGGGCGCACCTGGTCGCCCTCGGGGCGGCGATGGCCGCCGCCTACCGGGTGCCCGACCCCGGCCCGCTGCTCGCCTGGTGGGAGGCCCGCCTGCCCTGACGCCTCCAGGCCCCGGCGGCCGGCGCCGATGGGTGGCGCATGCGACGGTGGACGGCGACGGCGGTGGCCCTGGTGCTCGCCGCGGGCCCGGTGGCGGCAGGGACGGAGACGGCGGGTGCGGCAGCGGACCGGGGCGTGACCGTCCCCGGCCCGACGTGGGTGACGGCGGCGCCGCGGGCGGGCGCGCCGGCGCCGCGGGTGGCGCCGCCGGCCGAGCCGGCGCCACAGCCGAGGGGCGCGCCGGCCCGGTTCTCGCTGTCGTTCGGGTCCTCCGTGCCCACCTCGGTCCGCACCGCCGTCCAGGCGGCCGCCGACCTGTGGTCGCCCTACCTCGCCTCCCCGGTGCCGGTCACCGTGAGCGTCGCGTGGTCGCCGCTCGGCGCCGGGGTGCTCGGCTACGGCGGGACGCCGACCCTCAGCCGGGACTTCACCGGCGCCCCGATCGGCAACACCTTCTACCCGGCGGCCCTCGCCAACGCCCTCCACGGCGCCGACCTGTATCCCGCCTCGCCGGACGTGACCCTCACCCTCAACAGCAGCTTCGGGGCCTGGTACACGGGGACAGGCGGCACCCCGCCGTCGAGCACCGTCGACCTCGTCACCGTCGCCATGCACGAGATCGGCCACGGGCTCGGGTTCCTGGCCTCGCTCGAGGTCACCGGCGGGGTGGGCCGGTGGGGCTTCGGCTACGGGTCGCCGACGGCCTACGACCGGACCGTCCAGAACGGCGCCGGCCAGACCCTGGTGGCCTCGTTCGCCAACGGCTCCTCGGCCCTCGCCACCCAGTTGACCAGCACCGCCGTCTACCAGGGCGGATACTGGGCGGTGACGGCGGCGAGGGGCGTGCGGCCCCGGCTGTGGGCGCCGTCGACGTGGAGCGGGTCGAGCATCGACCACCTGAGCGAGGGCACCTACCCGGCGTCGGACCCGCATGCGCTGATGACCCCGACCATCGCCTACGGCGAGGTCCACCACGCCCCCGGCACGATCGCCCTCGGCATCCTCCGCGACAGCGGCTGGACGGTGAACGTGCCCCTCGGCGCAGGCGCGGTGATCGGCAACCGGTCGGTGACCGAGGGCGACGGCGGGACCCTCACCATGAGCTTCACGGTGAGCTTGAGCCTGCTGCCCGCCGGCCCGGTCAGCGTGCGGTGGGCGACGGCCGACGGCTCGGCGACGGCCCCGGGCGACTACCGGGCGGCCTCGGGGACGGCCACGTTCGCGGCCGGCCAGGCGTCGCGCACGGTGGCGGTCACCGTCGTCGGCGACGTCGCCGCCGAGGCCGACGAGACGTTCACGGTCCGCCTGTCGGACCCCGTCCACCTCCGCCTGGTGGACGCGTCCGGCCTCGGGACGATCGTCGACGACGACTGAACCGCGTATCCGGAGACGGCGACAGCGCTCCGTCCATTGCGTACTATGTCGGCGGCCCCATCCGCGGGCCTTCCTGGGAGGGAACCAATGAATCACTCGCGTTCCGGCGCGCCCCGTCGCGCCGGGCGGATCGCGGCCGGCCTGGCCGTCGCCGCTCTGCTGTCCACGCTCGTCGCGCTGCTACCGGCCGCGGGCGCCGGCGCGGCCGCCGGGCCGCGCATCGTCCGGAGCTTCCCCGGTGGGGCGACCCCCGTCCGGGCCGGCTACAGCGCCACGACCCCGGCCCCGGTGCGGGCCGCGTCGACGGCGAGCGCGGCGCCCCGCACGGCCACGATCCAGGTGACCTACAACGGCTTCTCGGCCCAGGCCCAGGCCGCGTTCCAGGCCGCCGTGGACATCTGGGAGGCGAACATCACCTCGCCGAAGGTCATCCACGTCACCGCCAACTGGACGCCGCTCGGCACCGGCGTGCTCGGGTCGGCCGGCCCGAACGCCTTCTACCTGCTGAGCGACAACCACGTGTACCCGGCGGCCCTCGCCGAGGCCCTCTGCAACTGCGAGGGCAACGTGGCCACCGAGATCAGCGCCAACTTCAACAGCGCGTTCTCGGCCTGGTACCTCGGCACCGACGGCAACACGCCGTCCAACCAGTACGACTTCATGACCGTCGTGCTCCACGAGCTCGGCCACGGCCTCGGCTTCCTCAGCAGCTTCGGCGTCTCCGGGACCCAGGGCGGCTGGGGCTTCACCGACGGCACGAACGTCTACCCGCTCAACTACGACCTCGGCGAGTGGTCGGCGCTGACCGGTGGGAACCAGCTCACCAACACGAGCGTGTACCCGAACCCGTCCTCGGCGCTGAAGACCCAGCTCACCGACGGCACCGTGTACTTCGGCGGCGCCAACGTCGTGGCGGCCAACGGCGGGGCCAGGGCCAAGCTCTACGCCCCGAACCCGTGGCAGGGCGGCTCCAGCAACTCGCACTTCGACGAGGCCGCCTTCCCGCCCGGGACCCCGAACGGCAACGCGCTGATGACGCCGATCCTGAACAACGGCGAGGTCGTCCACGTGCCCGGCGCGCTCACGCTCGCCCTGTTCAAGGACATCGGCTGGACGACCGGAGGCGGCTCCACGCCGTCCATCGCCATCGGCAACCGCAGCGCCGCCGAGGGCACCGGCACGAACACCACGTTCAAGTTCCGGGTGACGCTCTCCGCGGCCGCGGCCGGCACGGTCACCGTGCAGTACGCGACCGCCCCCGGCACGGCCACGGCCGGCAGCGACTACACCCACCGCACCGGCACGGTGACCTTCCCGGCCGGCGTGACGACGAGGAACGTCACCGTCACGGTCATCGGCGACAGCTCCGTCGAGCCGAACGAGACGTTCAACGTGAACCTCAGCAACCCGGTCGGCGCCACCATCGCCGACAACCAGGGCCGGGGCACGATCCAGAACGACGACTGACCCGGACGGCGACCGGGCGCCCGCGGATCGCGGGCGCCCGGTCCCCGACCGGCGCCTAGGTGTACTCGGCCATCAGGTTGGTGACAGTCGGCTGATCGGTGGTTTGCCTCCGATGGCGCTGTGGCGGCGTCGAGTGTTGTACGTCTCGAGCCATGGTGCGAGGGCGGCGGCGCGGTGGCTGTTGGTCGTGAAGACC
>DASWMK010000193.1 GCA_036399815.1 Acidimicrobiales bacterium | reverse complement strand
GACCGGACCGGCGACGCCGAATCGAACACGGGCAACGCCGGCGGCGGGTCGGCGGGCGGCGCCTCGACCCCGACGGCCGGGTGAGCCGGTAGCGACGGGCCGCACGGGCACGCGCCGCCGGCTCGACGCCGAGCTGGTCCGGCGAGGGTTGGCGGCGACGCGGGCGCAGGCCCAGGCGGCGGTGGCCGCCGGGCGGGTGCGGGTGGCCGGCGCGGTCGCCGACAAGCCGGCCCGGCTGGTGGCGCCGGACGAGCCCGTCACCGTCGTCGGCCCGCCGCCCCGCTTCGTCAGCCGGGGCGGCGAGAAGCTCGACGCCGCCCTCGACCGCTTCTCCATCGACGTCGCCGGCGGCCGCGCCCTCGACGCCGGCTCGTCGACCGGCGGGTTCACCGACTGCCTGCTCCAGCGGGGCGCGGCGAGCGTGGTCGCCGTCGACGTCGGCCGGGCCCAGCTCCACGAGCGCCTCCGGGCCGACCCCCGGGTCACCGTGCTGGAGCGCACCGACGTGCGCCGGGTCGACCCCGCGGCCGTCGGCGGCCCGGTCGACGTCCTCACCGCCGACCTGTCCTTCATCTCCCTCCGCTCCGTGCTGCCGGCGCTGTTCCGCCTGGCCGCGCCGGGCGCGCCGCTCGTCCTGCTGGTGAAGCCCCAGTTCGAGGCCGGGCGGCGGGCCGTGAGCCGGGGACGGGGCGTGGTCACCGACCCCGAGGTGTGGCGCCAGGTGCTCGGCGACGTGGCCGCCGCGGTCCTGTCACACCCAGCCGCCATGATGGGGTGCATGGTCTCGCCGCTGACGGGCACGGAGGGCAACGTGGAGTTCCTCGCCCACGTCGCGTCGCTCGCGCCCGGGTCGGCAGCCCCGCCGCCGCCCGACCTCGACGCCGTCGTGGCCGAGGCCGCCGCCGGGAGGGCGTGAGGTGGCGACGGTCGGGCTCGTCCTGCACCACCAGCGGGACCAGGCCGCCGACCTGGCCAGGGCCGCGGCCAAGTGGCTGGGCGAGCGCGGGCACGACGTCGTCCTCCCGGCCGAGGACGCCGCCCTCGCCGGCCTGGACGACCGGGCGGTGGCCGAGGCCGGCCTGGCGGCGGCCGTCGACCTCGTCGTCAGCCTGGGCGGGGACGGCACCATGCTGCGGGCCGTCGACCTCGTCGGCGAGCGGGGGGTGCCGGTGCTCGGCGTGAACGTCGGCCAGCTCGGCTACCTCACCCAGGTCGAGCCGGACGACCTCGAGGAGAGCCTGGAGCGGTGGCTGGCCGGCGGGCACACCGTCGAGGAGCGGATGCTGCTCGACGTCACCGTGGAGGCGGCGAGCGGGTGGGACGGCGACGGCCACCACGTCGGCCTCAACGAGGCGGTGGTCGAGAAGACCCCGATGGGCCACACCGTCCGCCTGGCCGTGTCGATCGACGACCGCTTCTTCACCACCTACGCAGCCGACGGGCTCATCGTCGCCACGCCCACCGGCTCCACCGCCTACGCGTTCTCGGCCAGGGGCCCGATCGTCGAGCCCGAGCACCGGGCGCTGCTGCTCGTCGCCGTCTCCCCGCACATGCTCTTCGACCGCACCCTCGTGCTCGGCCCGTCCCGCCGCCTGCGCCTCGAGGTGTGCGGCCACCGCCCGGCGACCCTGTCGGTCGACGGGCGCAACCTCGGCGAGCTCGCCCAGGGCGACGCCGTCGTGTGCACGGCCTCGGACCGCACCGCCCGCCTCGTGACGTTCCGCCCCCGCGACTTCCACCGGATCCTGAAGGAGAAGTTCGGTCTCAACGACCGATGACCGGCCGCCATGCTGCTCGAGCTCGCCGTCACCGACCTCGGGGTCATCGCCGACCTGTCCGTCGTGCTCGGCCCCGGGATGACCGCCCTCACGGGCGAGACCGGCGCGGGCAAGACCCTCGTCGTCGAGGCCATCGAGCTGCTGGTTGGCGGGCGGGCCGACCCCGTGATGGTGCGGGCGGGGGCGGACGAGGCCAGGGTGGAGGGCCGCTTCCTCGACGGCGACGACGAGGTCGTCCTCACCCGGGTCGTGCCCCGCACCGGCCGGTCCCGGGCCTACGTGAACGGCCGGCTGGCCGCGGTCGCCACCCTGGTCGAGCTCGGCGCCCGCCTGGTCGACCTGCACGGCCAGCACGCCCATCAGTCGCTGCTGTCGCCGGCCACCCAGCGGGCCGCACTGGACCTCGTCGGCGGCGTGGACCTCGGGCCGCTGCGGGCGGCGAGGGCGCGGGTGGCCCAGGTGACCAAGGCGCTCGACGGGCTGGGCGGCGACGCCAGGGCGAGGGCGAGGGAGCTCGACCTGCTGCGCTTCCAGGTCGCCGAGCTGGACGCGGCCGCCGTCGCCGGGCCCGACGAGGACGAGGACCTGGAGGCCGAGGAGGACCGCCTCGCCGGCGCGACCGCCCACCGGGAGGCGGCCGCCGCCGCCCACCACGCGCTGGTCGCCGACGGCGGGGCGGTCGACGCCATCGGGGCGGCCGTCGCCGCCGTGGCCGGGCGGGCGCCGCTGCGGTCGCTCGAGGAGCGGCTGCGGTCGCTCGCCGCCGAGGTCGGCGACGCCGCGGCCGACGCCCGCGACCTGGCCGAGACCCTGGAGGACGACCCCGAGCGCCTGGAGGAGGTGCGGGCCAGGCGCCGCCTGCTGGCCGAGCTCCGCCGCAAGTACGGCGACACCCTCGCCGAGGTGCTGGCCTACGCCGACGAGGCCAGGGCGCGGATGGACGAGCTGGCGTCCCACGACGAGCGGGCCGCCGCGCTCGAGGCCGAGCTGGCCGCCGCCCGGGCCGACGAGGCGACGGCCGCCGCCGCCGTCGCCGCCGCCCGGCGGGCCGCGGCCGGCCCGCTGGCCGAGGCCGTCGAGGCGCACCTGGCCGACCTCGCCATGGCCGGCGCCCGGGTGGCGGTCGAGGTCGACGGGCCCGACCCGGCCGACGACGTCACGTTCCTGCTCGCCGCCAACCGGGGCGGATCGCTGCTCCCGCTCACGAAGGTGGCCTCGGGCGGGGAGCTGGCGCGGGCCATGCTTGCCCTTCGCCTCGCGCTCGGGCCCGGCCGGGCAAGCGACGGCGAGGGGCCCGGCACCCTGGTGTTCGACGAGGTCGACGCCGGCATCGGGGGCATGGCGGCGATCGCCGTCGGCCGGGCGCTCGCCGCGCTGGCCGCCGATCGCCAGGTGCTGGTCGTCACCCACCTGCCCCAGGTGGCGGCGTTCGCCGACGACCACCTCACGGTGGCCAAGCGGGACGAGGGCCTGGTCACGGTGGCGACGGCCGGGCGGGTCCAGGGCGACGAGCGGGTGGCCGAGCTCTCCCGCATGCTGGCCGGCACGCCGGACAGCGCGGCGACGAGGGGCGCGGCCGAGGAGCTCCTCGCGGCCGCGGCGGCCGAGCGCCGGGCGCTCGCGGCCAGGGAGGCCGGATGAGGGCGAGACGGGACCACCTCCCCGACCCCGCCCCCGAGCCGCCGGCCCAGCAGGAGGACTGGGGGCCGTCGGCCGAGCGCGACCGCTCGGCGCCGGTCGTCACGGCCCGCGCCAGGGTCGACCGCAGGACCAAGAACCTCGTGAAGCGGCTCCAGCCTGGCGAGATCGCCGTCATCGACCACGTCGACCTCGACCGGGTGGCGGCCGAGACCCTGATCGAGGCCAGGGCCAGCGCGGTCGTGAACGCGGCCGAGTCGATGTCGGGCCGGTACCCGAACGTCGGGCCGCTGCTCGTCGCCGCGGCCGGCATCCCCCTGCTCGACGGCGTCGGCCCCGACGTGATGGCGGCGATCGCCGAGGGCGACGTGGTGACCGTCGACGGCGACCAGGTCGTGCTCGACGGGCACGTGATCGCCAAGGGGACCCGCCACAGCCTGGCGTCGCTCGAGGAGCGCATCGCCGAGGCCAGGGCGTCCATGGGGGTGGAGCTGGCCCGCTTCGCCGAGAACACCCTCGAGTACCTCCAGCGCGAGAGCCACCTGCTGACCGACGAGCCGGACGTGCCCGACGTGGGCGTCGACTTCCGGGACCGCCAGGCGCTCGTCGTCGTCCGCGGCGCCGACTACCGGGAGGACCTCGACATCCTCCGCCAGGTCGGCTGGATCCGCGACATCCGGCCGGTGGCCATCGGCGTGGACGGCGGGGCCGACGCCCTCCTCGCCATCGGCGTGCGGCCGGACGTGATCATCGGCGACATGGACTCGGTCACCGAGGCCGCCCTCCGCTGCGGCGCCGCGCTCGTGGTCCACGCCTACCCGGGCGGCAAGGCGCCGGGCGCCGCCCGGCTGGACGCGCTCGGCCTGCCCTACCGCACGTTCGAGTCCGCCGGCACCAGCGAGGACATCGCCATGCTCCTCGCCTACGAGAAGGGCGCCGAGCTCATCGTCGCCGTCGGCACGCACAACTCGATGGTCGAGTTCCTCGACAAGGGCCGGGCCGGCATGGCGTCGACCTTCCTCGTCCGCATGCGGGTCGGCCCCGTGCTGGTCGACGCCAAGGGCGTGAGCCGGCTGTACCAGGGCGGCGTGCGGGGCCGCCACCTCGTGTTCCTCGTGCTGTCGGCCATCTTCACCTTCGCCGTCGTGCTGTGGGTGAGCGAGCCCATCCGGCTCCTCGTCCGCACCCTCTGGGTGGACCTGACGGCCCGATGATCAACTTCCGCTTCCACGTCGTCAGCCTCGCCGCCGTGTTCCTCGCCCTCGGCATCGGCATCGCCGCCGGGACGGCGTTCATCGACGACGCCACCGTCGCCCGCCTGCGCGACAACCTCACCGGGCTGGAGGACCGGCTGGACGAGACCAACGCCGAGAACGACCGGCTGGCCGCCCAGGTCGCCAACCTCCAGCAGCAGGCCTCCCAGCTGGGCGAGGAGGCGAGCGCCCGCCTGCTCGAGGGCCACCTGACCGGCGTGCCGGTGGTGCTGGTGGCCGACCGGGGGGTCGAGGGCGAGGCCGTGGACGGCACGAGGAGCGCGCTCACCGCTGCCGGAGCCGACGTGTGGGGCACCCTCTGGCTCACCGAGCGCCTGCGGCTGGACGACGAGGAGGCCCGGTCGGAGCTGGCCGGGATCGTGCGCATCATCTCCGACGACCCCGACCGCATCCGCCGTCTGCTCGTGCTCGAGCTGGCCGACGTGCTGGCCGAGCCCCTCCGCCCGGTGCCCCAGGTCGCCGAGCCCGACGGCCAGCCGGTGACGACGACGACCGTGGCGCCCGAGCCCGACCCGCTGCTCTCCGAGCTGATCGCCAGCGGGTTCGTCGACCTCGAGCCGGGACCGGACGGGCCCGACGAGCCGGCGCTACCGGCCGGCGACGCCCGCCTGCTGGCCGTGTCGGGCAACGGGGCCGTCGTGCCCCCGGAGGCGCTGCTGGTGCCGCTGCTGTCGGAGCTGGCCGAGTCCGGCCCGGTCCCGGTCGTCGCCGCCACGGCGATCACCGGCAACGACCCCGAGGCCGAGGCCCAGCGGGCCGACCTGGTCGGGCCGCTCCGCACCGGCGACGTGGCCGACAGCCTGTCGACGGTCGACGACCTGGAGGGGTTCGCCGGGTGGGCGGCCGCCGTCCTCGCCCTCCAGGACGCGGGCGACGAGCGCTTCGGCCACTACGGCGTCGGCGACGGGGCCGACCGGCTCCTGCCCGTCGGCGAGGACGCCCAGCCGTGACGGCCGCGGACCGTTCGGTCGCCGCCGCCGCCCGCCGACGGGGGCGAGGGGTCGCGTTCGTGGACCAGCCCGCCGGCGCCGCCCGTCGGCCCGGGCGAGCGGGCACGTTCGCGGACCGGGCCGTCGGCGCGGCCCGCCGACGGGGGCGAGCGGTGGCCGTCGGGGAACGGGTGGCGGCCGGCGATCGACGGCGGCCCAGCGGCACCGGGGGCCGGCGGTGACGGCCACCGACCGGCCGGTCGGGGCGGCCGCCGGCGAGCCGGTCGTGGACCGATCGCTGGCCCGGGCGACGGCGACCATCACCGCCTGGAACCTCGTCTCCCGGGTGACCGGCCTCGCCCGGGTGGTGGCCGTGACCGCCGCGGTGGGCGCCACCTACCTCGGCAACGTGTACCAGTCGGCCAACCTCGTCTCGAACATCCTCTTCGAGCTGCTGGCCGGCGGGCTGCTCTCG